>NZ_JAUNXI010000024.1 GCF_030539875.1 Methanobrevibacter sp. | reverse complement strand
ACAATATTTTAATTAAAAATCAACTGGTCTGCCAAAAACTAATTTTGGCGGACACCCTAAAATTAAAAAAAATTTAAGCCCAATTCAAATCAGTTACATTGTAATAGAATGCATTAGGTTCAGCATCTAATTTTGTAGTAAAATTTAAATTAAATGTTCCGTTTATGGTTTTGTTAATATTACTTGATTCAATACCAACTATTTTTCCATGATTATAAAATAAAAGATCAATACTTATATTTTCATAGTCTTGATTATCGACAGATTTAATGTTTTGATAAAATTTAAATTCGTGTGAACTATCATTCCAATCTGTTATAGGTTTATTTGAATAATCAAATAAGTCTGTGTATTGTGTAATATCCTCTGGTGCATAAAAATCAAAGTAGGGTATAACATTTAATCCAGCTGCAATTAAGACAATAATTACTATTGCAACACATGCAATTAATATTTTATTCATTTTTTATCCTCCGTTTAGATGAAAAAAATACTAAAATTTAAGCCCAATTCAAATCAGTTACATTGTAATAGAATTCATCTGGTTCAGCATCTAATTTTGTAGTAAAATCCAAATCAAAAGCACCATTTTCGATTTCATTAATATCATTCGATTCAATACCCATTAGTTTACCATCTTTATAAAATATAATATCAATACTAATATTTTTCAAGTCCTGCTTATTAAAACTTGTAATCTTTTGATGGAATCTATACTCATGAGCATTTTCATTCCAATTTGTAATAGGTTCACTTGAATAATCAAATAAAACTGTATCTTCAGTAACATCCGGAATGTTAAGTTGATAGTATGGCATGAAATAATATCCAACAGCTACTAAAATAACAATTACAACAACAATAGATACAATTAATATCTTCTTCATTATATCTCCTCATTATATTTAAGTTCTTTTAAAATTAATTTATAGTATCCATAAATCTTATCTTGATTTTTTAGTAATTTTTCTACGAGTTAAAGAATCATCTGAATATGTATAAGTTTTATAGATAGGTATTCTTTCAGTATGCCATCCTAATACATGATAATATCCATAAGCCCACTCCCATTTAAGTAAGCTTACACCTCTTACATCTGCCTTAAACTGAATATGCCATCCTTTTTTTAAATATATCCCATATTTTCGAACTTTTTTATATCCTACTAGTTTTTTAACAATTCTTTTTCCTACAATTTTAGAACTTTCATCATCATTTAAGATAGTAATATTCTTATATTTGAGTTCATTTATAATACTTTCATTTTTATTATTTAATATAATTATGGAATTCCCTGTAAAATACTCCATAAATTCATCTATTGACATCTTAATGTTTCCATCATTAGGATCTGCTAAAAATACATATCCTTCTTTGATATATTTAAAAACACTCCAATGATTGTTTCCATTCATATCCATATGTACGATATAATTTTCATTAAGTTGTGAAAGATTCATTTTAGTAGCAAATGCTTCAAATCCATAATGTCGGGATGCTTCAATTAAAGATAACATACTAGTTCCATTTTCTTCAGTAGTATCAGCAAATTTAGAAACATCATTTAAAGTAAGATTTAACCCAAATGTATTAAGAACAGTTGCAAGGGAAGCAGGTCCACAACTGTAACTATCATTAGACATTACAATTCCAGTAGTATTTTTAATTTCTTCTTCATTATCCATTACATCATATTCATCATCTAAACAGTCTTCCTTTTCTTCTATTCCATTTAAATATTTATCACATGAATTATAATCTTTTGAAGAATTATCATAAAAGTCAACAAACTTTCCATATTTAAAATCATTATTTTCACTTATTAAATTATCATACATTTCCATTTGAGAATTAGAATTATACTTAACAATAATGTCATCGGAAATAGAATCATTTGATTTAAATGAATCAACATCAGCTGCTGAAGATACAGATATTATTGATAATAGTAAAACTAAACTTAAAATCATCACAATTTTACTATTTCTGTTCATGTTTATTCCTCCAATTGTTTATGAATAGCACATTATCATCCATCAAACTTCTGAAGTAATTTAGTAATTAGTTCATGATATATTAAATGAATAAACATATTTTATTTAAATAAATATATAAAAGTATGTATTTTAGAAAGTATTCTAAAAATTTTATATGATTTTTCGTCTTTTTATTTATTTATATTCAAAATACATTTTTCAAGAAAAACTAACCTCAAAATTCAAAACAGAACAGCACCAAAAATTCCGTTACCACCTCACTTTTAAATAGAAAAAATTAAGGTTCCCAAATCACTTCAAAACGAATGAAATATAATAAAATAGCAATAAACAACAATATACTGATAAAAATAAAATAAATAAAAAAAAGAAGAGTTAAAAACTCTTAAAATTAAAAATAAAACTTCTAAGTTTACACAATGCCTTGTGCGTTCATAGCTTCAACTACTTTTTTAAATCCTGCAATATTTGCTCCTGCAACATAGTTTTTGTCCATGCCATATTCTGCAGCAGCTTCAGCAGTATTTGCAAAGATGTCTTCCATAATACCTTGAAGTTTTGCATCGACTTCTTCAAAGGTCCAAGATAATCTTTGTGAGTTTTGAGACATTTCCAATGCGGAAGTAGCCACACCGCCAGCGTTAGATGCCTTACCAGGTGCGAATAATACATCATTTTCCTGCAAGTATTCTGTCGCTTCAATAGTGGTCGGCATATTTGCTCCTTCAGCAACAGCAGTTACTCCGTTTTCAACTAGGATTTTAGCATCTTCCAGCAACAATTCATTTTGAGTAGCACATGGCAATGCAATGTCACATTTAATAGTCCATACTCCTTTACCTTCATGATATTCTGCACTTTCCCTGGCTTCAGCATATGCAGTTAATCTTTCACGCCTTACTTCCTTGATTTCTTTGAGCAGTTCCACATCAATTCCTTCTGAATCGTAAATCCAACCGCTTGAATCAGAACAGGATACAACATTACCCCCCAACTGCTGAGCTTTTTCGATAGCATAAATAGCCACATTACCTGCTCCTGATACAACAATAGTTTTACCTGCAATATCAATGTCATTTGCCTTTAACATTGCATTGGTGAAGTATAGTAAACCGTATCCAGTAGCTTCAGTTCTTGCAAGGGAACCTCCAAAGGTCAATCCTTTACCAGTTAATACTCCTTCATATAATCCTCTGATTCTTTTGTATTGGCCAAATAAGAAACCTACTTCACGAGCACCTACACCGATATCTCCGGCAGGAACATCAGTATCGGCACCAATGTATTTGCATAACTCAGTCATGAAACTTTGACAGAATGCCATAACTTCCCTATCAGATTTTCCTTTAGGATCAAAGTCAGACCCTCCTTTTCCCCCACCAATTGGAAGGCCGGTTAATGAGTTTTTGAAGATTTGTTCGAAACCTAAGAATTTAATAATTCCCAAATTTACAGAAGGGTGGAAACGTAATCCCCCTTTGTAAGGCCCAATAGCGCTGTTGAATTGTACACGGTATCCTGTGTTGACCTGTACCTGACCGTCGTCATCTACCCAAGGGACACGGAATTTGAATTGCCTTTCAGGATTAGACAATCTTTCAAGAAGTGCGTTTTTTCTGTATTCCTCTTCGTTTGCTTCAATTACAACCCTTAAAGATTCCATTACTTCACGTACAGCTTGATGGAATTCTGGTTCTGCAGGGTTTTGTTCAATAATAGTTTCAATTACTTCATCTACGTATGACAAAAATATTCCTCCATAAAATATATCTGGATTTATTTTTTTAATATCATTAAATTTTAAAAATTTCACCAATATTTAACAATATAGTTATTAGTATGAATGTTCTCATATTTAAATATTTTTCAATTTTTAATAAAATATTAGCAACATTATTCAAAAAATTAAATATTTATCTTAAACATATTATAATAAAATACAAAAAAAATAGTATTTTGAACATATCTTTAAAGATAAAAATTTAAAATGTCTAACTAAAATAATCAATTAATGGACAAAATCGGAAAATGATTGCCAACAAAGAAATTCCGATGAGTGAAAAAATAAAATGTGCAAAAATCCGTGACAATAAAATGAAATTTTAGAACAATAATTAGAAAAATAAAGATAAATTAAACAATATCCAATAAAATTAAAAAAGCATATTGATTTATATATAATAATTTACAATAACAGACAGTATACAGCAAAATTAAATTTGATAAGAAATCATAAGGTGAGTTAATGAGCATAGGAAAAGTAAGCAAAACACAATACAACGACTTAAAAAATAGCTACCTTGAAAAAAACAGAACATTGCATTCATTGTATATGCAGGCAAATAAGGAAAACAGCATTGACAAACAATTATTTTTCAAATTAATAAATAAGATTCGCCAAGAAGAAGGCTTAAATGAATATTATACAAAAAGAGAAAAAAAATTAAATAATATTGTAGAAAAATCGGACAAATCTCCGAATTACTACAACTAATATTCTACATAATATCTCAAAACTGCAGCAATTCCACCGAATGCTCTGAAAAGCTGCATGCCCTCTTCAGTTTCAGTAGAGATGAATTCAACATCAGTATTCATTTCTTCTGCTTTTTCAACAAACTCATCAGTTAAATCTTTAGAAGCAACTTCTTTTAAAAGTTCATTGCAATTAGGACATCTTTCTTCCATTTTATCTGCTTCAGCCTGGGTTTTAACAGTGAATTCTTTTTGGGTTCCGCAATTAGAACAATTAAAAGTTTTGCGTAAACTGGACAAATCTTCTGATAAAAGCAATGTGTCAACGGCACCCATAATTAAACTATTTCTCACCTCATTTTCACCATAGGAACATAATCCTTTATCTTTGGTTAACTCTTTTAAGAATCTTTGAACTTGCTTTTTCTCATGCATAACATCCAGATTATCAAGGATGTCTGCAGATTTATCGATAACTTCACGGATGCCCGGTTCGCCGGTATATGATGTATCGACAGTAGCTATGATTTTATCTTTAAGTTCATATTGAAGATAATCTCCCTGAATGAATTCTTCCTTGGTAAAACCAGGCCCTCCAATGATAATTCCTTTTAAATCGTCCTTTAAATCTAAAAAGTCATCATTCATATGCTCTCCGATACGTTTTTTAAACTCGTGTGCAGCAAGATCAATTACACGGTCAAACCTTCTTTGTGATTGCCCTCCAGCTTTGTGTTTACCTGGAACACCACTTGTTAAATGAGTTAAAATGTTAACTTTTTTACCTTTTAAAGTAGCCACGGTAGCTTCTTTTCTGTCAACAACTGCAAGACCATAGGTATCTCTTTCTTCGATGATTTCCTCTAAAGGCTCAACGAAAAATTCATTATTACATTTATACCAGTAGGTTGTAATTGGTTCAGGAGGTTCCAAAATGTATTTTTCCATTTTTTCAGTACCAGGACCTCCTTTAGGAATCATTCCTACAAATAAAACCAATCCGTTTTCAGGAGGCTGTTTATATAAACGTATGCTTTGTAAAATTACTTCAATTGCAGATTGCACATTTTTTTTTGTTTGTTTACTCTTAATGTTAGCACTTTGACCGAGTTCATCTCTCATGTGCTTACCCACATCACTTAATTGCTTATCTGGTGGAATGTAAACGGAAACAAGCTCTGTACCTCTGCCTCTTTTTCCTGACAATTCTTTTAAAGTTTTTTTGAATTCATATAATTCTTTTGATGATACTTCTGCCATGTTATCCCTATAAAAATTAAAATTATTAATATAATAGTATAAATTATCTTTTTTTAAATATAAATAATTAATGAAAAAATGCATCAACAAGTAAAGATTTTTTGAAATCTATCAAAAAACATAATATATAATTAAAAGAAATAAAAATGTAATGAAATGGAAAATCGGCAATGTTGAAATAGCAAATCAGGTAGTTTTAGCGCCAATGGCAGGAATATGCGACTACTCATTTAGAAGCATAATCAAATCCATGGGATGCGGATTAATTGAAACTGAAATGGTTTCTGATAAAGCAATAATGTATGAAAATTTCAAAACACAGGAAATGCTGTTTATGAAGGATGAAGAAAGGCCAATTTCACAGCAGATATTTGGTTGCGGCATAGATTCCTTTAAAGCAGCATCACAATACATCTACAAAAATATGAAACCCGACATTATCGACATAAATATGGGATGTCCTGTTAAAAAGGTAGCCATTAAATCAAAAGCCGGAAGCGCTCTTTTAAAAGAGCCTGAAAAAGCCAGAAAGATTGTTGAAACAGTTGTAGATAGTGTTCCAATACCGGTTACAGTTAAAATCAGAAGCGGATGGGATGAAAATAGCATTAATGCAGTTGAAATAGCCCAGATGGTTGAAGATGCCGGAGCTTTGGCAATTACAGTTCATCCCCGAACCAGGCATCAAAGGTATGATGTTCCCTCAGACTGGTCAATAATTAAAGATGTAAAAGATGCAGTATCAATCCCGGTTATTGGAAATGGAGATATAAGATCATGCTATGATGCTAAAAAAATGATTGATGAAACCGGCTGCGATGCAATAATGATTGGAAGGGCAACACTTGGAAACCCGTGGCTTATAAAGCAGTGCGTCGAATACTTGGATTATGGAATTGAACCTCAAAAAGTATCCGATGAGGAAAAAATAGAAATGGCAAAAAAGCACGCGGAGATTCTTCAAAAAACAAAACCTGAAAAGTTAGCGATTTCCAGAATGAGAACACACGCAGCATATTATTTAAAAGGCATGTACAGGAGTGTTGATGTAAAACCCCAATTATTTAAGACAAATTCGAAAGAAGAACTTTTTGATTTATTAGATGACTTTTATAAATCAATTAAATTATAATTATAAAACTAGTTAAAAAAATTATTAGCCTAAAGACGTTTCAATTTTAAAACAAAGGTTTATAAACTTATTATTATTAATTTATATTCAAGTGATAAATTATGGTTTTTAGAAGATGCCCTCAATGCGGTTCAACAACTGATAGCAAATACGGTTTTTGTATAAAATGCGGATATGAATTTCAAAAAATAGACCCGTCACAGCACACCTGCCCATTATGCGGATTTTCAAATCCCGATGAAGCGGATTTCTGCGTTAAGTGCGGCACGCCGATTGTTCTCAAAAACCTTGATGAAAATATCAATACCGTCGAACCTAAAATAATAATTAAAAAAGAAATTGCAGGCACCACTTCAAATGGAATGAGCAGAATGACCAAATGGCTCATAATATTCGGATACCTCTTTTCAGTTCTGGGCGGTCTTTTAGGTTTGATTATTGCAATTTATCTAATAACAAGAAAAGAACCGGACGTTAGAAAACACGGACTTATCCAGCTTGCAATATTCGGATTTTATATTTTGCTTATTGCAGTGCTTCTTGCAACTGGAGTAATCCCGATGGAAGCCTTAACCAATTATCAGCAGTTACTCACCGGAAACATGACTCTTCCTTAAAGGCAAATACATCACAATGGCTCCATCACCATTTTGATAATAATTTGGAACCACCCTATCTATCATAAAATTAAACTTGTTATAAAACGCAATAGCTTCCTTATTGTTTTCGTTTACTTCTAAAAAGATATTGTCAATGTCCAATAAGGACAAAATAGAAATGGCTTTAACAAGAAGCTTAGTTCCGGCACCTAAGTTTCTATAATATTTATCAACGGCTATTGATATGATGTGGCCATGAAATTCGTATTTGACCCAAAACATAATGTATCCTATCACATAACCGTCCTTTTCAGCTACTAAAAAACCGATACCCATTTCATATAATCGCTGAAACATATCCATTCCATAAGATTGGTCAAATGACATATTTTCTATTTCAAAAACTCTTTTTAAATCTCTTGGAACAAATTTTCGAATAATCATAACATCATTAACTATCAAAAGCAATGTATTTAATAGTTTGGATATATTAATATTTAATAAGGATATTATGTGGCAAGATTTTACAGAATATATTTTAAACGAAGCTGCTTTAAATGAGGTTACAATAGCTGAAGTAGGAATTGGAAAATTCAGCATGGTTGCATGCGAATTATCTAAAAAAGACAACATTACACTTATCAAAACCGACATTGATCCGGATGACGAAAGCGTGATTAAAGACGATATCACCAATCCTGACCTTAGTTTATATGAAGGTGTTGATATTATCTATTCAATCAGACCCCCAAGCGAACTTCAACCTTATCTGGTTGATCTTGCACAAAAGGTAAACGCCCAGTTAATTATAAAACCGTTGACTAATGAAGATTTAAATACGGGCAGAGTTAAAATGAAATTAAAGAATTACAAAAAAGCAAGTTTTTACATTATGAGGTAATTTTATGGATGAAATTCTCTCCAAATACAACACATCAATTCAGGGATTAAATAAAAGCGAAGTTCTAAAAAGACAGAAAAAATATGGTTTAAACAAACTTGATGAAAAAAAGCCGACACCGCTTATAGTCTTATTCTTATCACAGTTTGTTGACGTTTTAATCGCCCTTCTAATCATTGCTGCTGTTGCCGCCATTGTAATTGGAGATTATATTGATGCAGGAGTAATTTTACTTGCAGTATTGCTTAACACAATCATAGGATTCATTCAAGAATACCGGTCAAGAAAGGCTGTTGACAGTCTTAAAAGTTTAATGGTTAAAAAAACAGTTGTCAGAAGAGAAAACAAAATATCCGAAATAAGTGCAGATGAACTGACTATTGGAGATATTGTAATTCTTGAAGAAGGAAGCAAATCTCCTGCAGATCTGGTATTAATTGAAAGTAAAAATCTGAACTGCGATGAGTCATTTCTTACAGGAGAATCTGAAGCAGTTGTAAAAAAAACAGATGATGACGTTTATATGGATTCCAACATTACCCTGGGCCACGGTATCGGAGTTGTCAAAAACATTGGAATGGAAACTGAAATCGGAAAAATAGCCGGAATAATCCAAGAAACAGATGACGAAACACCTCTTGAGAAAAGAGTGGGAAAGCTCGGGAAAGTTCTATCACTGATTGCGATTGTTGTGTGTATAATAATCTTTGTTTTGGAACTGTTAAAAGGAATCGGCCTTGTTGAAACATTTATGACTGCAGTATCCCTTGCCGTTGCAGCAATTCCAGAAGGCCTTCCTGCGGTTTTAACATTAACCCTTGCACTTGGAATGTCTCAAATGGCATCCTCAAATGCTATTGTAAAGAGATTATTGTCAGTTGAAACATTAGGGTCATGTACAATAATCTGCAGTGATAAAACAGGAACATTAACTGAAAACAGAATGAGTGTTGTTGAGAGCTATTTGCTAAATGAGGATAAAACTCTGTTAATCTCAAAATTATGTAATAATGCAGTAATCAAAGAAGATACAGTCATTGGAGATCAGACTGACGGAGCCATTTTAAAATTTGCAGACGGTTACAGTTCATCACTTGAACGTGTTGATGAAATCCCACTTGACAGCAACCGTAAAATGATGACCACCATACATAGACTGGATAGTGAAAATGAAATCGTTTTATCAAAAGGTGCGCCAGAAATTATTCTAGATAAGTGCAATCATATAGACAAGGACGGAAGTATTGAAATAATTAATGCTGAAACAAAGGAAACCATATTGAAAAAAATTAATGAAATGAGTGAAAATGCATTAAGAGTAATCGGGTTTGCATACAAAATCAATGATGGAAAAGACATAGAGGAAAACCTGATATTTACAGGATTGCTCGGATTAATCGACCCTCCAAAAGAAAATGCAAAAGAAGCAGTAAACGAATGTATCAACGCAGGAATTGCCGTTAAAATGATTACAGGAGATCATGAAAAAACAGCAAAGGCAATTGCAAAACAGCTAGGAATACTAACAGATGGCCAAGTAATAACCGGCGAGGAATTAAGAAACATGTCAGATGAGGAATACCTTGCCGTTGCAGAAGATATTCAAGTTTATGCAAGAGTAAAGCCTGCTCAAAAAATGAGAATTGTTGAAACATTGAAAAAACTAGACAATATCGTTGCAATGACTGGAGATGGAGTAAACGACGGACCTGCACTTAAAAAAGCATCAATTGGAATTTCAATGGGAAGCGGAACAGATGTTGCTAAGGAAGCATCAGACATGATTCTGCAAGATGACGACTTCTCAACAATTGTAAAAGCAATAAGTGAAGGGCGCAAAATCTATGACAACATTAAAAGATTCGTCAAGTTCCAGGTATCAACAAATGTAGGTGCAATCCTAACAATAATCGGAACAACACTTCTTAATTTGCCTCTGCCATTTAATCCGGCACAGCTATTGTGGCTCAATATAGTGATGGACGGACCTCCAGCACAAACACTGGGTATGGAAGGTGCTGAAAAAGATACCATGACCCGTCCGCCTGAAACCGGAGACATTTTGACTAAAAAGACACTGCTTGAAATATTTGTTTTAGGATTAGTGATGGCTATTGGAACAATTGCAGTATTCAGCTGGGAAATATATTCAGGTTCCTCAATTAAAAAATCAATGACGGTTGCATTTACACTGTTTGTTGTTTATCAGCTATTCAATGCATACAATGGAAAAGCAAACTCAGATAAATCAAGCAAATACCTATATCTGGGAATTCTATTATCATTCTCACTGCAATTGCTAATCATATATATTCCGCAACTGCAAATCATATTTAGAACAACAGCACTTGACATATTGGAATGGGCAATTATAATAATTGTAGCTTCAACAATCCTGATTATTCAAAAAGTAATGAATAAAGTGATAAAATGAGAATATTGCTATTGGGCGGAACAAAGGATTCAATAAACATTATTAAATTCATTAAAAAGAATTATGACGCATATATTCTAACTACAACAACAACAGAATACGGTGCGAAATTAGCAAAGGAAGGGGGAAGTGATGATATAATAGCCCGTCCCCTTCCAAAAGATGAACTAATTGAAATTATAACAAAAAATCACTATGATATTTTAATTGATGCGACACATCCCTTTGCAGAACATATCACACAGACAAGCGCAAGCATTGCCAAAGAATTGAAACTGACTTATTTTCGCTTTGAAAGACCTGCCATCAACCTTGAAAACATAGATACATCACATGTCCATTATGTAAATTCATTTGTTGAAGCCGGAGAATTGATAGCCTGCAGATTCAATCAAAAAAATGTGTTGCATTTTGCAGGAGCCAACACCATGGAAGATGTTTTGAAAAACGCTTCAGTAGAAACATTTTATCCGAGAATATTAAAAGTGGAAAGTTCGCTTGAAAAATGCAAATCACTAGGCATTAACCCCACTCACATCATTCCCATGACCGGTGCAGCAAACGTCGAAGAAAATATGGAATTAATTGAAAAATACAATGCAGGAGTAATTATTACTAAAGAAAGCGGCAAAATCGGCGGAGTAATTGATAAAATAGAAGCTGCAAATGCAAAAAACATTGAAGTAATAATGATTCAAAGGCCGGAAATAAAAAACATAAATAAAAAAGACATGATATCCAATACCGATGAATTGGATGTTAAATTAAAAAATTTTTTAAAAAAAATAGATAGAATATAAACGCCGAGACTGGGATTTGAACCCAGGCGGAGAGACTCCACAGGATTTCAAGTCCTGCGCCTTACCAGACTAGACTATCTCGGCATATGAAAAGGAATATTTAGAAAAAACTCTAAATATCTATCCTTTAAGTTCGATTTCAATACTTACATTATCAGGAACATTAATTTTCATAACTTGTCTCATAGCACGTTCATCAGCCCCGATACCGATTAAACGTTTATGAATTCTGAGTTCCCATTTTTCCCAAGAAGCTTTACCTTCTCCGTCAGGAGATTTTCTTGTAGGTACCACTAATTTTTTAGTAGGTAATGGAATAGGACCAGATAAGTCGACACCGGTTCTTTCAGCAATTTTTTTAAGTTGATCGCAAACATATGCTAATTTTTCCGGGTCTGTTCCAGTAAGCTTAATTCTTGCTTGATTCATTTATTATCCTCCAAAAAAACAAAAAGAAAAGAAAGTAAAAAAGTTACTTTCTAATTATTGTTTACAAACTTATTTTGCTGGGGTAACATTAAGACATAATCCAGCAGCAACAGTTTGACCCATATCTCTAATAGCAAATCTACCCATTTGTGGGATTTCTTTTGCGTTTTCAAGACACATTGGTTTTGTAGGTTTAATTTTAACAATAGCTGCGTTACCAGTTTTTAAGAAGTCAGGGTTTTCTTCGTCAACAGCACCAGTAGCAGGGTTTAATTTTTTAGATAATTCTAAGAAAGTACATGCAACTTGAGAAGTGTGACAGTGGAATACAGGAGTGTATCCAACGGTAATAACACCAGGGTGTTGTAAAACAACAACTTGTGCATCGAATTCTTTAGCTACAGTAGGAGCGTTGTCAGTGTGTCCTGCTACATCTCCTCTTCTGATATCGTTTTTACCTACACCTCTTACGTTGAATCCGATGTTGTCACCAGGTTCAGCGATGTCGAATACTTCGTGGTGCATTTCGATAGATTTAACTTCTCCGGAAGCTCCAGCAGGTTCAAAGACAACGTTTTCACCTTTTTTCATTACACCAGTTTCAACTCTTCCTACAGGTACGGTTCCTACACCAGTGATGGAGTAAACATCTTGGATAGGGATCCTTAAAGGTAAGCTAGTAGGTTTTTCAGGTGGAGTTAACTTGTCTAAAGCATCCATTAAAGAGTCTCCTTTGTACCAGGAGGTGTTTTCACTAGATTCTTTAATGTTGTCACCTTCAAATGCAGATAATGGGATGAAAGGTACATCTGCTGGGTTGAATCCTACAGTTTTAATTAAGTTAGATACTTCTTCTTTTAATTCGTTGAATTTGTCTTCAGAGTAATCTACTAAATCAATTTTGTTAATAGCAACAATCAATTGATTAATACCTAAAGTTCTGGATAAGAAAACGTGTTCTTTAGTTTGTGGCATTACACCGTCGTCTGCAGCAACAACTAAAACACCAGCGTCAGCT
The DNA here is from genome assembly GCF_030539875.1 of Methanobrevibacter sp. Taxonomy (NCBI): domain Archaea; kingdom Methanobacteriati; phylum Methanobacteriota; class Methanobacteria; order Methanobacteriales; family Methanobacteriaceae; genus Methanobrevibacter; species Methanobrevibacter sp. The sequence goes on along the minus strand of NZ_JAUNXI010000024.1, from coordinate 13,350 downwards.
TGGGAAGCACCGGTAATCATGTTTTTAACGAAGTCTCTGTGTCCAGGACAGTCTACAACAGTGTAGTCGTATTTTTTGGTGGAGAATTTTTGGTGAGCTAAGTCAATGGTTACTCCTCTTTCTCTTTCTTCTCCTAATTTGTCCATAACAAATCTGAATTTGTTTTCTCCGTCGTCTAATTGTTGTTCAGCGATTGCACCAGCTTTTAATAATAAGTGTCCAACTAAAGTGGATTTTCCGTGGTCAACGTGTCCAATAAATGCTAAGTTAAGATGTTCTTTTTCTTTTGCCATTATAATAACCTCTTTGTAATATTATCAAACAATATCTATAAGCTTAAATGATAGCTTAAATTTAATTTTATACTTCAACATATAAATAGATAATGTTTTTTTATAAATTTTAATAAAAAATATAAAAATTAAAAAATTTTAATTTTATAAATCTCCTAAGTAGTGGCTTGCAGGGAATGGTTCTGCAGATAAGCCTTTTCTTTGTCTGATTTCTCTTACGATTTGATTTTGCATCTCACGTGGAAGCGGTTCAAATCCGGCAATTTCAGTAGACCATAAACATCTACCTTCAGCAGCAGATCTGATGTCACCAGCGAAACCAAACATTTCAGCTACAGGCACTTTAGATTCGATTCTTGCCATGTCTCCAGTTCCCTGACCCATGTTTACAATTTGACCTCTTCTGTTTTGGATTTCACGAGTACATGAACCCATGTAATCATTAGGAGTGTCAATAACTACTTTTTGCATTGGTTCGAGTAATGCTGGTTCTGCAAGCATCATAGAACCTAAAATTGCATTTCTGATTGCAGGCAATACTTGCGCAGGTCCTCTGTGAACTGCATCTTCGTGAAGTTTTGCATCATGGAGTTTGAATTTTAATCCCATTGCAATTTCATTACCTAAAGGACCATTTTCTAATGCAGACTCGAATCCTTCAAGTAAGAGTTCTTTTACTTCATCCAAGTATTGAATACCACGGGTCATGTTAAGGAAGATACTTCTGTTGTGAACAGCCCATACTCTTCTGGCTTCTTCTTTCTCTAATCCGTATTCCATGAAGTCGTTAGCCGCTTCTTTACCTTTGACTCTACCTTCTTTAATAGCTCCGTCTTGGATAGCACTGTAGAGTTCCGGTTCAATAGGTTCAACAGTGATGTAGAATCTGTTGTGTTTGTTAGGGGATTTACCTTCAACTTGTGGAGATAATTGCCTTACAGTTTCTCTGTATACAACAATAGGTTCGGAAGTTGTAATATCCACACCTTTTTCACCGATTCTGTAACCGATAACTTCTAAGTGGAGTTCTCCCATACCGGATACTAAGTGTTCACCGGTTTCTTCGTTAATATCGATTTTAACTGTAGGGTCTTCTTTACCAACTTGCCTTAATACTTCAATTAATTTTGGTAAATCTTTAGTGTTTTTAGCTTCCACAGCAACGGTAACTACAGGTTCGGAAATGTGTTCTAATCCTTCGAACTCTTTAATCTTGTGTTCAGGGTCACATAAAGTTTCACCAGCAATAGCACCTTTTGCACCGGCCACATATACAATGTTACCAGCAGGAACCTTATCGGTGTTAACTCTTTCAGGTCCGAAATATACACCGACTTGCTGTACTCTGGATTTACCGTGAGATCCTACGAGATATACTTCAGTACCTTTTTCGATAGCTCCTCCATAAACCCTACCGGTTGCAATTTCACCTGCATGTTTATCTACAGATACATTAGTAACCATTACAGCTAAAGGTCCATCAGGAGAAGTGGAAATCATACATTCACCAGCAGGAGATTCAATGTCTCCATCCCAGATGTTAGGTACTCTGTAAATTTGAGCTTCTTTAGGGGAAGGCAAGTGTTCAACTACCATACCTAATAATACGTCAGATAAAGGTACTTTCTGTGCTAACTCTTTTTGCTTATCATTGTTACAGTATTCAATGATGTCATTGAAGTTAACTCCAGTTTCCTGCATGGTCGGTACATTAATAGCCCAGTTGTGGTATGCTGAACCGAATGCTACACTACCATCAGTGAAATCTAATGACCATTCATCTTTTTTATCTTCAGGAGCCATGTTTTTGATTAATTTATTAGCTTCCATGTAGATGTTGATGAATCTTTTTTGTAATTCTTCAGGTTCTAATTTTAACTCGTTGATTAATCTGTCAACTTTGTTAATGAATAAAACCGGTTTTACGTTTTCCTTTAAAGCTTGTCTGAATACAGTTTCGGTTTGAGGCATGATACCTTCTACAGCACAAACAACAACTACTGCACCGTCTACAGCTCTCATAGCACGAGTTACGTCCCCACCAAAGTCAACGTGACCTGGAGTATCAATTAAGTTAATTAAATATTCATCGTCTTTGTAATCGTGCACCATAGATACGTTAGCTGCATCAATAGTAATACCACGTGCTTGTTCTTGTTCATCAAAATCCAAATATCTTTGATCCCCTGCAAGTTCTTCGGAAATCATTCCTGCACCTGCAAGTAAGTTATCAGATAAAGTAGTTTTACCGTGATCGATGTGAGCACAAATACCAATGTTTCTGATTTGATCAGGTTTATACATCAATTCTTTGATTTTTGCAATCATTTTGTCTCTTCTACTCAAAATAACCACCTAAAAAACATAAATATGATTAGTGTGCTGCTTTAGCAACTCTTTCTTTCTCTTCAGCTTTTCTTAAAGCGAAACTTCTTGAATCTTCTTCAGATGCAAGAATTAATTCATCAGCTAAACATTCAGCAACAGACCTTCTGTTTTTGAATGAAGATTGTAAAGTACCTCTAGTCAAGAAACCTAATGAAAGATCCACTCTTCTTTGTGGAGAAATATCCACCGCAACCTGGTATCCAATACCACCGTATTTAATACGGGTAGTTTCTTCACGAGGAGCAGTATTTTCAACAGCCTTAACTAAAACTTGAACAGGATTTTGTTTAGTTCTTCTGTTAATGATTTCTAAAGCTTCTTTTACAATGAGATAAGCTTTGTTTTTCTTACCAGAATTAAGATGGGTTCTCATGATTTTGTTCATTAATCTTTCAACAATAGATACTTTAGATTTTGCGAATTGTCTTTTTACATGTCTACCAGAAGTATGTGGAACTAAAGTTTCATCTAAGCAGATATATTTTACTAAACCTAAGTCCTCAACTTTTACTTCATCGAGATCCCATTTATCAAATAATTTACTCATAAACATAACCACCTTATCTTACAGGTTTTTCTATTTTTCCACTTACCATTTCTGATAAAGCTACATTATTTACTTTGGAAACTTTCCAACGAACTCCAGGAATATCTCCCATAGATCTTCCGGATGGTCCACCGATTCCTTCAATCATCACTTCATCGTGTTCATCAATAAAACCAATAGCTCCGTCACCTGGTGCGAAAGCAGTTAATTGTTTACCGTTTTTAATTAATTGAACACGTACACATTTACGAATAGCAGAGTTAGGTTGTTTTGCTTCTATCCCTACTTTCTCGATTACAATACCTCTAGCTTGAGGAGCTCCTTCAAGAGGATCTGCTTTAACATCTAATCTTAAAGCTCTTCTTTTGTAATCTACATCTTTCCACTTAAAATTTTGTCTGTTTTTTTTAAGTTTTTTTGCAGCAAAAAGTCCTGGCATATTTTTTTCCTCGAATTTTATGTTAAAAACATATCTAAGAATCCACCGCTGCGATTTATACTATAATCTAATAGTACAATCTAAATTCTAAGATATAAATCAGTAATAATAATATATAGATAAAATAGTTTATCTAAAAAGAAGATATCTTGAAATAATATTAAAAACATGACAAAAAGCACACATAGTCAAGTAATAACTAGTACAGATATCTTATAATAATATATGAATATTAACCTTTATAAAGGTATGTATTTAATATGTTTAAAAATAACAAAAAAAGTTTCATAAAAAAAATGAATTAAAAAATAGCTCGAAAGCTATTTTAAAATAATATTATCAATATTGTGTTGTCTATTAGCTAATAATTTAGCTCTTTCAATATTAATTCCGTTTTTACCGATAGCAATACGTTTATTGGTATTGTCTGCTGTGACAATAGCTACTTTTTCACCTGTCTGTTTTTGACTGATTTTAACAGATTGTACTTTCGCAGGGGATAAAGCATTTTTGATAAATTGTATTGGATCATCGTCTAATTCAATGATTTCAACACCCTTATCTACTGCTCTTTGAACTTTAGATACGGAACTGCCACCTTTACCAATAGCAAGTCCCATGTCACCATTTTTAACAACAAAGGTGACTTTACCATGTTCATCATCGATAATGCAATCTTTAACCATTGCTCCAGTCATATTTTCGAAAAGAGCTATGTATCTAATCTCATTTGCACTAAGTTTAATAGACACTTAAATCTACCTCAAATCGTCTAATATTGTAGAATCTCCTGGATCGTTAATGATTAATGTAGCAACAGTAAACGGTTTACCACAAACAGAACCTAAATCTACACTAGTTCCATCATATACAATGAATGGAATTTCTGAAAGATTTGAATAATATTCAACATCTTCAAGAATGTCATTAGGAGCATTAGCTGCAACAACAACAAGTTGTCCTTTTCCTAATTTTAAAGATTGAATTGATTTTTCAGAGCCTAATATTACATCACCAGTATCGACAGCTACTCTGATTCCTCTATCTACGTCCATCATCTAGCCTCCTATTCTTTTTTATAATCCATTTTGACACCGACAGATCCGGTACCAAGAGGTATTGGTTGTCCAATAATAATATTTTCGATGATACCTGTTAAATCATCTACTTCACCGCGAATACTTGCGTTAAGTAAATGTTTACCAGTTTCTTCAAAAGCTGCACGAGCTAAAACACTTGATTTTTCACCACTAATACCATGTCTTCCAATAGATTTAACAACACCTTCGGAAGTCATAATATCTGCAACCAACATAATATGTCTCGCATCAACACTAAGACCTTGTTCTGAAAGGGTATTTTGAGCCTCGTTAATAATAGATTGACGAGCTGCTTCAATACCTAGAACTTCACCTATTTCGTGAATATTATTAGTAGTGGTTCTTACCTGGTCAATACCTTCCATACTGAGAACATCTTTAAGGTTTGACCCTTCGGTGTGGATAATCCATTCCTCATCACGACGAATAATAACCCTTCCAATGTTTTTGATACCACTAATTTGCAAATCACGGAATTTGTCTGCTAAGAGACGAAGTTCACGAATGACAAATCCAGACTCGACCTTATTGTTTGGAATAACAACATGATTACCATTAATTGAAGCTTTTTTAAATGCCTTTGCAATTTTGTTATTAATCTCTTCTCTATCAAGTCTTTTTTCCAAAATCTTCTTTTCATCTAAGACAGCTTCAACTTCCATGGTTCCATAGTTTAAATTGAAATCTGAAAGAATATCATTGATAGTACTTTTACCAATTTTATTAGCTAAAGTTCTAACAAATTCTTCATCATTACGTTTGTCTTCAGTAAAGTAAATATCCATTGTTGGAGTTTTGATTTTTTCTCTTGCATCAACAATTTCAATGAGTCTTGGAAGACCTAATGTTACGTTTAACTCAGTTACCCCTGCATAGTGAAAAGTACGCATAGTCATCTGTGTACCAGGTTCACCTACAGATTGCGCAGCAACTGTTCCAATAGCCTCTCCAGCTTCAACGTGAGCTCGGTCATAGGCCTGTTTAAGCTTAATAATAAGTTTGCGTAATTCATCATCAGTTAATTCTTTACTGATATAATGTTTAGCTAAATCGTCGATATAACTATCCGGAAAATTAATGTCGAGATTTTCATTTTCATTAATCTCAGCAATCATATCAATAATTTTAGTTATAAGTTCATCCATAGTTACACCTATTTACCTTCCATTCTAATCTCATCAATAAGTTTATCTAAGTTTGCAGGTTTACCGAAGTCAGATTTTGCAGGATCCACTCCATCTTCACCAAACATTGTTTGGATAACATTGCCCTGGTTATTGGTAACAAGTCCAGAGGATTTAACTTGTAAATCCTGTAAAGCGTTAACAAGTCTTCTTTGCATGTAACCTGACTGTGCGGTACGAATCGCAGTATCTACAAGACCTTCTCTTCCACCCATAGCGTGGAAAAAGAATTCAATTGGATCAAGTCCGGATTTATAACTTGAGTGAACAAAACCTTTTGCTTTTGCCCCTAACTCACCTTTTTTAAAGTGAGGCAATGTTCTGTTAATGTATCCTCTTTCGATACGTCCACCCCTAACTGCTTGCTGTCCTACACAAGCAGTAATCTGAGTAAGGTTCAACATGGATGCTCTTGCACCAGTACGAGCCATGACTACAGAGTGGTTTTCAACAGCCATTACATGATCATAAGAATCATCGAGGGATTGTTTACCCATGTTAAGATAATGTTCTGCAATTCGCCCGGACATATCCCTTGCTTCCCCAAGAACTTGCATAATTCTCATTTCCAAAGTTTCTGCAAGACTTCTACCCGGTAAAGCTTCAAGATAACCTTCTTCATAAGCTTCAACAAGTTTATCTACTTCTGCCATCTTATTGTTCAAGTGTTCATTAATACGGTCCTGAGCTTCTTCAGGAATTTCTTCATCATTTAAACTGGTAGTAATACCTGTTTTCATAATTCCACAAATAGCCAAGTCAGTGGAACGGTCTAAGAATTCTTTAGCTCTTCCGGGACCGTATTCCTTAACGATTTTATCTAAAATCTTACCTGAGAAAGATCCGTATGCACTTTCATCAATTACACCCTGTACAAGAATACCGTTTTTAATAACCACATCAGCATCTTCAGGAGGGTAAACAATAGGACATTTAGAAATCTCAGCATTATAAGATAAGTTTAAATCATTTGGTAATAATAAAGAGAACAATTCTTTACCAGTCCAATTTTCCCCTTTATCTTTGTAAATAAAAGATTCTTCACTAGCATTCTCATCATATTTTAAAATCCACTGATTTGATTTGAATTCAGGGATTTTAAGGTGGGATTTTCTGATGATTTGTAATGCTTGTTCTTCAGTAAATTCAACACCGTCTCTGGTTAAGAGATATGCTCCGGAAATGTGGTCGTGAATTGCACCGATAATAGGTCCACCAAACCTTGGAGATAAAATATGTTCCTGAACACGCATTAAAGATTTTGCTTCTGCACGGGATTCATCAGTTTGGAAAACATGCATGTTCATTTCATCCCCATCGAAATCCGCATTGTACGGAGGACATACGCATAAGTTTAATCTGAAAGTTTTGTAAGGTAAAACTCTTACTTCATGAGCCATCATACTCATTCTGTGAAGAGAAGGTTGACGATTGAATAAAACCATGTCCCCATCTTTTAAATGTCTTTCAATGACAAAACCAGGTTCTAACTGCTCAAGAATAATATCCTTATTATCATCAGTAACCTTTCTTTTTGTATCTCCGTTGACTACATAGTTTGCACCCGGATGGACATTAGGACCGTTTTGAATGTAGGTTTTCATTTCCTCAATGTTCCAGTCATTTACATAAACAGGCACAGTGACTTCTTTTGCAATCATTTCAGGAACACCAACTTCATTAATACTGATGTTAGGGTCTGGAGATATTACAGTACGGGCTGAGAAATTAACCCTTTTACCTGAAAGGTTAGAACGGAACCTTCCTTCTTTACCTTTTAATCTTTGTGTTAATGTTTTAAGTGGCCTGCCTGACCTGTGTCTTGCAGGTGGGACACCACTAGCTTCATTATCAAAGTAAGTGGTTACATGATATTGTAATAATTCCCATAAATCCTCAACGATTAATTGTGGAGCTCCAGCTTCCATATTTTCAAGTAAACGTTGATTAATACGTAAAATATCAACTAATTTGTGAGTTAAATCGTCTTCTGATCTCTCACCAGTGTCTAAAATAATAGATGGCCTTACAGTTACAGGAGGAACTGGAAGAACTGTTAAAACCAACCATTCAGGTCTTGCAACTTTCGGATCAACACCTAAAACAAATGAATCTTCATCAATAATTTTTTCAAGTCTTTCACGAACTTCAGAAGCGGTTAATTTATAATCTTCAACTAAATTATTATTATCGATAATTTCTTTGAAAATATTGTTTACTTGAGTATTGGTTAGTTCGAAAGATTCGTCAATATCCTCTTCCAAATCAAGGATATCGATGACGTATTCCACATTATTTACCTGTTCACAGAATCGTTCAATAAGATTGCTGTTAATCAATAATTTATTTTGGAAATAATCTTCTTTATTTTCAGTAATGTGATTTGCAGTAGCACCTAACTCCCTGATGGTGAAAGCTTCACTGGATGCTGCTTCATAAAATGCTTTTTTAAAGTCGTGAAGCGGATTGATACGTTGAACAATAGACACTGGTTTGTCAAGAATAATCCTATCCTGAATAGTTCCACAGTAAGGACAAACTTCACCGTCTTTCTTATTTGCCACATCATAGATTTCTTTGAGAATTGAACTTAAACTTTCATTTTGAGCTTTAAGTTCTAAGATTTTATTAGTGTAATCGTTGATTTCCTCTTCGGTTAAAAGAGCACGACCACATTCATTACATGTTGAACGTAAAATCTTATGAATAACATCCCCGAAACCAACATGAATAACAGGTCTGGCCAATTCAATACTACCAAAGTGTCCTTGACAAACTCCTCCTTTAGAACCACAAGTCCTACAAACTAAACTAGGATCAATAATACCTAAATGAGGATCCATCAATCCTTTATCAATAGGAAAACCGTCATCACCATAAGTATCAGGGTACTCCACAGTAACAACAGACATCTTACGAATATCTTCAGGAGACATTAAACCAAAATTAATTTTTTCAATTTTTTTAATAAATGCTTTCATGTATTAACTCCTTCAATAAATTTAATTATGCTTTGTCTCCTAAACCTAATTTAGGGAAAATACATAAACTTTTAAGTTCATCTAATAATAATTTAAATGCATATGAAATTTCAACTGGATATGTTTCCACATCTCCGCATAATGGACAGTATTTCTTATGTTTGATTTTATCTTCAACTGCTAACATACCACAATTTTCACAGACAATAGCTTCATATTTGTCAGATTCATCTAACAATCTTTCTTTTAAAGTTAATGCAGCACCGTGTGCAATAAGACAATCCCTTTCCATTTCTCCGAATCTTAAACCACCTTCACGTGCTCTACCTTCAGTAGGCTGGCGAGTGAGAACTTGGACAGGACCTCTGGAACGTGCATAAACTTTATCAGTAGTCATGTGGTGTAATTTTTGGTAATATGCAACACCAACGAAAATTTCAGCATCTAATCTTTCACCAGTTACCCCACTGTATAATGATTCACATCCTGCAGATTCAAATCCGTTATCGAGGAGCAATTGTTGTATTTCATCTTCAAGAGTTTGGTTAAATGGAGTTGCATCAACTCTTTCACCTTCAAGACAACCTGCTTTACCTGCAACCATCTCAAGCACTTGTCCGATAGACATCCTTGATGGAATAGCGTGAGGATTAACTATTAAATCCGGTACAACACCGAATTCGGTAAATGGAACATCTTCCGGAGATAAAATTAAACCAATAACCCCTTTTTGACCGTGTCTTGATGCGAATTTATCACCAAATTCAGGTTGTCTTGTGTCCCTTACTCTGATTTTAGCTAATTTTGAACCTTCAACAGTTTCAGATAAAAGAACAGCATCAACAATACCTTTTTCACCGTGTCTTACAGTAACTGAAGTTTCCCTTCTCCTATCTGCACTACCGATGTTTTCTTCCAAGAATCTAGGAGGTGAAGTTTTACCAATCAGCACATCCCCAGATTTTACAACAGATTCAGGGTTTACAACACCGTCTTCATCCAAGTTTCTATAAGATTCTTCTGATCTGTAACCTTTAATGTTTTTATCAGGCACTTCAAATGTGTCAACTTGTCCACCAGCATATTTCTTTTCTGAAGTGTCATATGCTCTGAAAAATGAAGACCTTGCCAGACCTCTTTCCAAAGCCGCTTTGTTAATAACCATTGCGTCTTCCATATTATATCCTTCGTAAGACATCAATGCAACAATAAAGTTTTGACCGGATGGTCTTAAATCATAATTGGTTGAATCAATAATACGTGTTTTAACGATTGGAGTTTGCGGATGATGTAATAAGTGTGCTCTAGTGTCAGTACGTAATGCATAGTTAGATACATATAATCCTAAAGCCTGTTTTGTCATACCCGCTTCCATTGTGTTCCTTGGAGAGGAGTTGTGATCAGAGAATGGAATAATTCCTGCACAAATACCTAGCATTGTAGCAGGGTCTATTTCTAAATGAGTGTGTTCATCATTTAAATCGGCTAAATTCATTGCAATGTAGGAATTTTCTTCTTCTTCAGCATCTAAGTATTCAATAAGGCCTTCCTTCATTAAGTCATCCCATTTTAATTTGCCGTTAGCTACTTTATTTAAATGGTCTTCAGTTAAAAGAGGTTCACCATCTTTAACAATAATTAATGGTCTTCTTGCCCTACCAGGGTCATTGAAAATATATATCTCATCATTGCTTTCATAATAGGTAATGTTCATTTCATGAGAAACTTTGCCTTTTCTTCTTTTTTCTCTCATTTCCTGAGTAAAAGCAATAGGGTCTTCACAATAACCTAAAAGTGCACCATTAATATAGATTTTAGTGTGATGGAGCTGTTTTCCTGCAGGTTCAGGAGTTTCATCAATAATTGCAACATCATCACTATCTTCAACTTCCTCAACTGATTCGATATCTTCATCAACAATATCTTCAACAGCTTCAATTTCAGAATCTTCATCATTATCTTCGACGGTTTCCTGAGAAATAGCACTTTCAATTAAATCCACTAATTCAGGGAAATCTTTTTTATAGGATTTCCATTTAGCTCTACGTTTATCTTTAGTAAATGATTCGGATATGCCATCATCTGCTTTAAGATTATTGTTATCAAAATAAGATTCGATCAACTCTTCCTGTTCATTAATTTTGTATAATGAATCTTCATCAACATTTTCTTTTAATGCATCAATAACGGCTTTAACCTCTTTATAAGTAGCAAATCTTTCAAAGCCGAAATAGAAAAGCGCCTTTTTCTCATCAGTACTAATATTTTTATAATTTTCAGACAACATCACACCTCCCTAAATTAAATCAACATCCATTTGTCCAATAACATCAATAATTTCTTGTTCATCAGAACCTTCAGAAATATTACATAATAAAGCCAGGTTCTTTACCAAACCACAGTTAGGTCCTTCCGGAGTTTCGTTTGGACATATTTTACCGAACTGGGTCGGGTGCAAATCTCTTGCTTCAAAGTGAGGTTGACTTCTAGTTAAAGGAGATACAACACGTCTTAAATGAGAAAGAGTTCCCATATAACTTGTTCTATCTAATAATTGGCTTACACCAGCTCTTCCACCAACCCAATTTCCTGTAGCAATAGCGTGCTTAATGTTTTCAGTTAAAACATCACTACGAACAGCCTGTTTAATGGAAAGATCTTTACCACGGGACAGGGTTCTTTCAAGTTGATAACTCATATCTCTGGTTAAATTAGTGAAAGCTACTCTGAATAAGTCTTCCATTAAGTCACCAGATACTCTTAATCTTTTGTTGGTGTAATGGTCCTTATCGTGAGGTTCTCTTTTTTCTTCGATGACTTCCAATAACATTTCAGTCATTTCAGCTAAGTAAATAGCTTTATCATAACATTTTTCCTCTTCGATACCCATGTGAGGTAATAGATAACGATTAATAACATCCTTAGCACGTTTATAACGATAGTCCTTAGGCATGTTTTTAGCAACCCTATTACCAATGTATTTAATAGCAGCATCCTGCAAATGTTGTCTTACTTCATCTTTTGTGCCGTTTTGGATAACAGAATTGTCAATGAATTTATTTAATTCCTCTGCGGAAACCTGAATATCGTCTGCAATCATCATCTGGAAGTTATTATCATCTGAAATAGCAGTGATTATTTCCTGATCGGTAGATAATCCAAGTGCTCTTAATAAGATTACCAATGGAATTTCACCCGGAAGATACGGGAAAGAAATTCTTAAAAATGCTTTATTTTTACGTGGTTTCTTATATTCTAAAGCAATTCTGGCTCTAAAACCACTTTTGATTGAAGTGACAACGGCTTTAGCGTGTCTTTCTTCAACAGCACCTAAACGTTCAAGAATAATTTTATTCGGTGCGATTTCTTCCATAGTAACAACAGCCCTTTCAGAACCGTTTACAATGAAATATCCTCCTAAATCTTGAGGGTCTTCGTGTTTTTCAATTAATTCTTCTTCACTTAAACCATTAAGATGGCAAATATCAGATTTAAGCATAACCGGCAATTCACCAATATATACTTCTTCTAAGGGATTATCTTCTCCTTCTTCATTCAATGCCATTTCAAGATACATATCTGCAGAATAGTTTAAATTTCTAAGTCTGGCTTCGGTAGGGTCAATTACACTTCTAGAACCATCAGCTTCTTTGTTAGATGGTTTTTCAATACGTATTTTCCCAGTTTTTAAAGTATACTTACCATCATCTAAAGAAATAGGCTCAGTAATATCAATAATATTCTGAATCCTATTATTTACAAAATCATTGTAGGATTTTATATGATGGTCCACCAAATCATATTTATCGAAAAATGCATCAACTAATTTCCAATTATTTACTGTCATGAACATCCTCCAATTACATAAAACGCAATAAAAATAATAAACTAAATAAAAATAAGGAAAGACCTAATAACTAACTCATTTAATCATTATTCTTAATTTACTCCTAACTATCTCATTTAAGATAATTCCTCTCAAACTAAGTTCAAATTTATTATAATGAATTTCCAAAAAAAAAAACAAAATATAGAAATTAAATATATAAACTTCACTAATTCTAATTTATATTATGGTTCAACAATCCTATATGTAACAAAAACACCTGCAGTTTGACTTTCACGAGTTATTCTTAAAATATCTCCTGGAGTTGCACCAATAGATTTTGCAACGGAATCATCTGCTTTAATTTTAGGAAGATCCTTAAAATCGTAATCAACATCACTAAATTCTTTTGAAATTTCTTCTTCAGTCATGATTTCATGCTTTGGTACGAGCATATGTTTTTGAATATCAAATTCAACTGTCAAAATATTTTCCTCCAAATAGAAAAGTTAAAATGTAAAAATTAGAAACAGGCCTGACGGGAATTGAACCCGCGGCCGCTTGGTTAAAAGCCAAGCGCTCTGCCAGACTG
>NZ_JAUNXI010000023.1 GCF_030539875.1 Methanobrevibacter sp. | reverse complement strand
AATTATTATTTTTTGCATATTCTTATATAATATTATAAACATATATTATAGTTGGATATTCTAGGATTATTTATTAATAACTATTGAAGAGGTGTCGATTAATGGCAAAAGTAAGATTTACAGAAACAGTGCTTCGTGATGCTCACCAATCTCTACTTGCAACTAGGATGAGAACTAGGGACATGATTCCTATTTCTGAAGAAATGGATAAAGTAGGATTTTTTTCAGTAGAGGCTTGGGGTGGAGCTACTTTTGATACTTGTATCAGATATTTAAATGAAGACCCGTGGGAAAGACTAAGACAATTAAAATCAGCATTTAAAAAAACTCCTATTCAAATGCTTTTAAGAGGGCAAAATTTAGTAGGTTATAAACATTATCCTGATGATATTGTAACAAAATTTGTAGAAAAATCCTATGAAAATGGTGTTGACGTTTTCAGGGTTTTCGATGCTTTAAACGATGTTAGGAATATGGAGACAGCTATCAAAGTAGCTAAAGATCAGGGGGCTCATGTGCAAGGTACTATTAGTTACACTATAAGTCCTGTTCACAGTAACAATGACTTTGTTGAGTTGGCTAAAGAACTTGAAGCATTGGATTGTGATTCAGTAACCATTAAGGATATGGCTGGGCTGATAACTCCTACAGATGCTTATGAATTGGTATCAAAATTAAAAGAAGAAACAGGTTTGCTTGTAGATTTGCACTGTCACTGTACTAGTGGTATGACTCCTATTAGTTATTATGCGGCATGTCAGGCAGGAGTAGATATTTTGGATACTGCCATGTCACCTCTTGCATGGGGAACAAGTCAGCCACCTACCGAAAGTATGGTTGCAGCTCTAAAAGGTACAGAATTTGACACAGGCCTTGACTTAAAATTATTAACTCATATTAAAAAATACTTTAATGATATTAAAGAGAAATATTTGGGTATTTTAGATCCTATTTCAACAAGTATTGATGCTGATGTGTTATTATATCAGATTCCTGGCGGAATGCTTTCAAATCTCATTTCCCAACTTAAGGAACAAAATGCGCTTGACAGATACAATGATGTTTTAGATGAAATGCCTCGTGTTAGAAAAGATATGGGCTATCCTCCTCTTGTAACTCCAACAAGTCAGATTGTAGGTATTCAATCTGTAATGAATGTTTTGGGTGGGGAAAGATACAAAACTGTATCCAATGAGGTTAAGGAATATATGAAAGGAATGTACGGTAAACCTCCTGCGCCTGTTGATCCGGAAATTTCTAAAAAAATCATTGGTGATGAGGAGGTTATCACATGCAGGCCTGCTGATTTGCTTGAACCTGAATTTGAAAAGTTCAAAGCTGAAGGAATGGAGAAAGGATTTGTCAAAACAGACGAAGACGCTTTAACTTATGCATTATATCCTCCAATTGCTCCTAAATTCCTTAAAGGAGAAGCTGTTGAAGAAGAAATCAAACCCCCTCATTCACTTAGTGAAGATGAAACTATTGGAATTCCAACTCAGTATAATGTTGAAGTTGACGGGGACATGTTTGAAGTTAAAATCATGCCTACCGGATTTATGGAAATTGAGGAAGCCAGCAACGGCAATTTCCATCCTGTCGAAGGTGGAGTTGCTTCTTCAATGCAGGGCATGGTAATTAAGCTCAATGTTAATGTTGGGGATAAGGTCACAAAAGGATCCACTATCTGTGTCATTGAAGCTATGAAGATGGAAAATGATATTCAATCTGAAGTGGATGGTGTTGTAAAAGAAATCTTTGTAGAGCCTGGTGATGCAGTCAGTGCAGGTGATACTTTAATGGTAATTGAATAAATTACCCTTTTTCTACTTTTTTTTAAAATCAAACAAAAATAAGGCTATTTTTAAAAAAATAAAAAATAAAAATATTTAAAATTTTTTTTATTGAACCATTTGGTAAGCGTCGTAAGCAACATACACAGCATAAATAAAGCTTATGATGTATCCAAATCCTCCTAGAACATATGCTGTGAGCATACCTAATACAATAGCAATCACGAAGAAGATTGCTCCTTTTTTGATATCGCCAGCATAAGCTTGACCTAAACCTGGGATAAACAAGGATAGTATTGCTGCAAGAATTGCATTTGCCATAAGTTTCCCTCCATTTAACTTAGTTACATTTAATTTAAATTTTCAATGTAATATAATTTTGCATTTTCATTCGACTAAACATGCGTTTTTGGCATTTTCATCTTGCTGTTTTAAATAATACTAAAATAATATACTAATTTAGTTGTGATATTATGAAGGATATTTTTGATGAAGTTCAACTTGGAGATTTAAAACTTAACAGCCGTATTGTTAGAACTGGAACTTGGGAAACTGAAACAGCTGAAGGAGGATTTTTAACACCTGAAGTTTATGAGCGATACGAAAAAATTGCCTGCAGTGGTGCCGGTTTAATTGTATCTGAAATTTTTGCACTTGACTATAAGGATAGATTTTTCCCGTATTCCACTAATCTGAACTATGGCAGATTTATTAAAGACTATCGGATGGTTAGCGATATTGTTCATAAATATAATGTTCCAATTTTGGGCCAACTCGCATTCTTTTATTATGATGACGGCGAAAATCAAAAAGTAGAAGCCAATGATATTACTCTGCAGGGTATAAGGAAATTACAGGCAGAAGTTATAATGGCTGCTAAAAAATTCTCATTTGCAGGTTTTGACGGAATTCAGATTAATATGGGAAATAATTTTTATCTGGCAAGATTCATGAATCCATATTTTAATCAAAGAGCTGATCAATATGGTGGAAATACGGAAAATCGTGTGAGGATTTCATCGGAAATAATAAAAGTTATTAAAAAAACGATGGATATGCATGTAAGTTGCAGAATTAATCCGTGGGATGTTAGGAAAGGAGGAATTTCTTCTGATGAAAGTATTGCAATTGCATGCGAGCTTGAAAATGCCGGTGCTGATAGTATACAATTAACTGCACGCACTATTTCTCAAATATATGATGATGGTGTAAAACATCCATTTTTGGTTTATGTTGATGATCTGATTGATGCAGTTGACATTCCTGTTGTTTTAGGTGGTTCTCTAAGGGATATGGCATCTATTAATGATGTTTTAAATAATTCTAAAGCGGAATTTTTATCTATGTCTAAGCCATTTGTTGCCCAACCTGACTTTTTAGCCGATTGGAAAGAAAATGGTGAAGGTGTTGCAATTTGTCAAAGCTGCAATAATTGTTATTCTAAAAAAACCAGTACCTGTTTTAAGCATTAGTTATCATGTTTAAATTAATTGTATTTATTTTTATAATTATATGATCTTTTTCTAATTTTTATTTTAATTTTTACCCGGTGCCGGTCAATGCTTATTTTTCGTAATGAAATATCTTAAAAGTGTATTTTCAGACTATGATGATGTTAATGTATAGTTTCATAAATCTTTAAGATACTCTGTTTTTGTCAAATTGTTCTAAACTCCATGATATGTTGAAAGATTTATCCAATGAACAGGAGTTCTGACTTTACACAACAATATGTTCTGGTATGTGATGGAAGTTGTAACATATATTAATGAAAAATAGTTTAATTTTTAAAGCACTGGATGTGTTTTCCAGTGCTAATTTGGCTTTTTGGATTAATTGTTAAGATTTGTCAAATATCATGATTAATGATATTTTGAACAACTCTCATTGAGGTTGCTAAATGAATTAAATATTGATATGTTTCTTATAATAATTTATTCATAGGGTGATAATCAACAGGGTCAGTGCCTAATGGTTTTGCCGCTTCAGATATGAACATATCTGTCTGAGCTACTGCAGGGAATGCAATGTCAGCATTTTCTATTGGTCCGAAAAGAACAAAATCTCCTGCACACATTACCTGAACAATATTTGCACCAATATCACAAACAGTGAATGCAGTTTTATTTCCTTCTTTTTTGTATTCTCTTAACCAGTCCCATGCTGATGGTACATTGTGGATTCCTGATCCGACAGGATATCCCCATTTTGCTTTTTCAGCAAATGAAGTTCTAGCTGCAATTCCAGCACCTTGTCCTAAGGGTGTAACTGCTGTATCCATCATGAATCTATCAATTCCACACTCTTCAGCTACTTCCAGCAAACCTTTTTCATATGCTCCGTCATCTCCATTTTCCCACATATTCATTTTACCTTCAACTGTAGCATTCATAGGGTTGAATCCTAAAATAATTGAAGCAGAAATGTCGGTTTCAGCAATTGCATCTAATTCAGATTTGTCTGCTGACATATTAATGGAGTTATATATTGCTCTTTCAGTCAATCCAACTTCGTCTGCATATTGTGCGCCGGCAACTCTTGCATCACCGGATGTTGAATCTATAAGGAATGGAGCATCACATATATCGCCAATATATTCAATATATTTTGGCAGTGCTTCGACTGTCTGTCCAAAGACTTGAACAATGTATGGATTACCGGTTACATCTGAAATGGATGCCATATCATTGACTAATTTCTCTGCCTTGTCTTTATCGAAGTCACCAGTTAATTCGTCATTAAGAATGTTGTGTCCGCCATAGAAGATTGTTCCTGCCAGAACGGTAGGATATTCTCCAGGCTGTCCACCCATTTTGACTCCTGCGAAGTCAAAAACTACTTGTTCTTTATCAAATTTAAACATTTATGTTAGCCTCTTTATTTTTAGACTTAACTTAATCAATTTTACTTTAATTTAATTAAAGTTAAGCCATGTAATATTTTTTACACGATAGTATTTAAATGTTTCTATAAAATTAATGAAAAATTTTTTTAAAAATTAAAAATTATTTATAATTTATCATAAATAATTATACACTATTTAATTAAAGCATACTTTATGATTTAACAATTTGGCATGAAAATAACTGTTAAAGGTTCTATTTTAACAAAAAATGGCAAAAATATGAAAATGGATAATTAATCGTCATAATTAATTATGAAAATAATATTTAAGTTGAAATTTAACATAAAATTCTAAAATAAATAAAAAATCACTATTTTTAATAAAAATATATTCCTCACATGCTTTTGAAATGGACAATACTTTTTAAAAAGAGGGAGTATGTGTAACAGACGTATTAAACTATGTGGAAATCCACATATTTGGCAATTTATAACTTTAAAACTTTAAAATTTATTTTTTTGAGGGTTATGAAATTTTTAAAGTCAATTGCATTGAATTTTTATAGGTAATGTGGTGTGTGTTTTTTGCATTATTAATTATTGGATAACTATGATGAAGATTATATTAAATCAATAAATCATTAGAATTTAATAAAAATAGTTATGATAAACATAAAAAACTTTCAGGATTATTTTTTCAATGTTTTGTTTTTAATAATGAGTATAATTTAGTATTATTTTATAAAATTTAAAATTTGAACCATTTTCATATATTTTAAAAATGTGAAGAATAACCCTATTGTAAAAATAAACCAAAAACCCAAATAGGGCCATCAATCACATTAAATTTTGTCATACGTTTGCTTTTATTTGAAAAATCTTTTTTTGTGCAAAAGACTTATTACAAATAAAAAGGCATATGTCCCGCCCACCCGCCATAAAATAATAAATTTGTCGTATGAACCATGTATTTAAAAGTACACATGGTTTCATATTTTACAAAGTATATATTCTGCATCTATTCTGCTGAATCCGAAACATATAATCAATATCTGCAGATGCTGCAGTTCATTTAATATTGTTTGCTTACCATTGGCACTCCTGTTAACTGTGAAGATTCCATGGTTAATGCAACTAAATCCTGACGTTCAAGTTTTTTTACATCAGTATTTCCCGCTTGCTGAGTTAAGGATTTTACTTCTTGCGTCATGGCATCTATATAATTTGCAACTTGCTGACCTTTTCTTATAGGGTCCAATCTTCTTCTAAGCACTCTTTCTTGTGTTGCAATTCCTTTAGGACAAGTGCCTTCAGAACAAGTTTGGCAAACTTTACAACCTATTGAAATTAATGCGGATGTAGCAATGTATACTGCATCTGCGCCCAAAGCTATTGCCTTTGCTACATCTGCTCCGGATCTTATTCCTCCGGCAGCTACAAGACTTACTTCATTTCTTAGATTTATGTCTTTAAGAGCATCATCTGCTTTTACTATAGCTTCTATTGTAGGAATTCCTGAATGTTCTGTAACTACCTCCGGTCCGGCTCCGGTTCCTCCTTGCATACCATCAACTACAATTATATCAGCGCCAGCTTTTGCAGCAATTTTTACATCTTGTTCCACTCTGCCGGATGCAAATTTTACAATAATCGGTATTTTCCAATCAGTAATTTCCCTTAACTGGTTGATTTTCATACTTAAATCCTCAGGTCCAACAATATCCATGTGTCTGGCGGGACTTAATGCGGAGGTTCCTTCTGGAATATTTCGAACTCTGGCTACTTCAGCGGTTACTTTATGGGCAAGTAAATGTCCTCCCATACCGGATTTTGCACCTTGCCCTATTTTTATTTCAACAGCTTCTGCATTGTTTAAATAGCTGGCAGATACTCCAAAACGGCCTGATGCATATTGGGCAATTAGTTTATCAGCGTAATGTCTTTCTTCAGGAAGCATTCCGCCTTCCCCTGTGTTGGCTATTGAACCTACTTTGCTGCTTCCTATAGCTAATGCTATTTTTGCCTCTTTACTTAATGCACCAAAAGACATTGCTCCAATCATGATGGGAGTATCTATTTCTATCGGATTTTCTGCAAATCTGTCTCCAAGCACTACTGAAGTTTTGCATGTTTCTCTGTATGAATCTATCGGAGGTCTTGATACTTGTGCAGGCAATATGCTTAAATCATCAAATGTGGGGATTCTTCTTGTTAATCCGCAGCCACGAACTTTATATGATCCGGTCTGACTTTTGCGTTTAATTTCAACCATTGTTGAATTTGACCATATTCCTCTGCCTTCATCAGCAAGAGGTCTAACATATATTGCATGTGTCGGACACATTTCTTCACAAATCTTACACCCTACACAGTTTTCCTGATGTATCGGTTGAGGTTCATCATTGATTACTTCATATACGCTGTGCGGACAATTTGAATAACAGCTATAACAGTTTTTACATGATGATTTTTTAGGATTGTCACATAAATACCAGCAGCAGCCGGGTCTATTGTTATTCTGTTTACATATTTCTGTTTTTCTCTCAACAGTAAACGGCATTTAATTCACCTCCTCTTTCATATTTTTCAATGGTTTGAACACCGGACAAACAGAATATTTTGTCCCTCCTGATTTAACGACTTCATCAATATCACTTGTTATCTTTGCATAAGGCTTCCAGGCCAAATAATCTTCTTTATCCACAATCAGTGCATCTGTCACAATATTGTTGGTTAATAAATAGTCAAGTAATGTTGTAACAATGGATCCGTCCTGACCTTGTGCATGCTTTAAAGATTTAACTGATAATACTTTTATAAACTTGCCAAGTGCTTTTGAACTGTCATTTCGCAAATCTTCAGGTATGAAAGTTCTCGGACAAACTGTAAAGCATGCATGGCAATCATGAGGGCATTTACCTTTTATTTCAGGTTTTGAATCATCAATTGTGATTAAATTATCTGGACATGCATATTCGCATGCTCCGCAGAGTACGCATGCTCCAACATCAATGACATTTGATTTCAAATCTGAGAAATCGGACTCGGAGATTTCTTTATTGATTGAATTGTCGGATTTGTTTCTTTGGTACAGTACTGGGCGGGCAAAAAATTCTCTTTTTTCTATATTTTCCAGATTTTTGTTTATTTTAGTTTCGGCAATTTTATTTAGGAATTTAAATTGTGACTCTCTAAGTTCTTTGGCTTTGATGAATTTTTGTTTTATTGCTCCGTTAACAATATCCTCGCCTTTTTTAGTTCGAATTATTAATGTTGACCAGCCATCATCTGATCCTATTGAACCTATTGAAATATCTGATGTTTCTGATGTTAATTCGACGCATATTTCACAGTTTTTTCTGATTATCCTTTTAGCTTCTGATAGGGGTATTTTCACGGTTTCTTTGGTTTTCAGTAATAAGAATACAAATCCTTTTTCTATTTGGAATTTTTCAATGTCGTCCATTTTCAAATCATGCTCTTTTAAGAGATTTCCAAAGTACCTATATGAAAAATTTTCCATACAGAATAAGCCCAGTTTAACATCAATAGGGCTATCTGTATAATTTTGTAGTTTTGATGCAGCCATAATCTCACAGGGTGTTCCAACCATGGCTATTTTATGTTCGCTCATTTTTTTAGCTCCTATTGTATATTGGTAATCTTTTTAAAGTTTGTATAATCGATATCAGTTAGTTCAAAATCGTATTTTGTTAAAATCTCTTTTAGATTTTTTTGATCTTCAAGTGTGGTTTTTTCCATAATGGCATTTTTTCCCAAACTTTTCACATTTCCAAGAACATATATGGTTCCTCTCATAATTGATTCGCCGACATCATCGGTTACATCGCCAAGTATTATGAGTTTGCCACCCATCATAAGCAATCCTGTCATATATCCGCTATTTCCTCCGATTATTACTGTTCCACCTTTCATGATTTCTCCGGTTCTTGAACCTGCGCTTCCTTTTACTATTACTGTTCCGCCATAGATTCCTTGTCCTGCACCATCACCGGCGGTACCTTCAATGATTAATTCTCCTTTTGTCATATTGTCTCCGGCAAACCAGCCGGCATTTCCGTTTATGCGTATCTTTGATCCATTAATCATTGTTCCAACAAAATAACCTGCAGAACCGTTGATTTTTATATCCACGTCTTCAGTTAACCCTGCACAGATATTGTGTCTGGATTCGGGATTATTAATGATGAGTTTATCATGGTATGTAGCCTGTTTTTTTATTGCACGATTCAGTTCTTTCTCATCCATCTTTTTTGCATCAATAATGTATTCTTTCATAGATAAACCTCCTTTAAATGGTGTAAGCTCTTGTTTCACCTGGAGCTATTTGCTCTATTTGATCAGAATCGATGACATTATGCAATGCCATTTCTTCTGAAGCCACTGCAAAAATTTCATCAGTTTCCACCATTACTCCAGGTCTAAGGCCAAGTTTGTCCTTTGCAATACCTATGCCTTTTGGTGTTCCCACCAATATTGAAAAAGGACCGTCCAAATCAACTACTGCCTGATTTAGTGCTTCTTCTAATTTATAACCTTGGTTAAGTTTATCTGCCATATAATGAACAATACATTCGGTATCGTTAAATGATTCGAAAGCATGTCCTTTCCGTTCTAATGAATCTCTTATTTTCCAGTAATTGGTAATTTGCCCATTATGCACTACGGTTATATCGGGTATGATGTAACTCTGATAAGGGTGTGCATGATAACGGTCTACTCCGCTTTCTGTTGCAAAACGGGTATGTCCTATTCCATGTGTTCCCATTCTATTTTCAACATCAAACCGTTTTGCAATGTATTTTACTTTACCTACGTCTTTTATCATTTCAAATGAATGTGAACCGTTGATGACTCTTACATTTTCTATTTCATCAATTTCTCTTATAGATGGCTGTAAAAGAGAATAGTCATCCAATGCTATTTCACATTTAAATACGTCTGAACCTCCTACAGACTCAATTAATTGCTCTTTAAATATTGGGCTTATTTGAGTTAATTGTGATTTTAAATTGTCTAATACACCTCTTCTTCTTTTTACTTCAATGTTTAATTGATAATGATTTTCAGGTAAATCTAAACTGCCGTAGATTGAATAACCGGCGGAATCCGGTCCTCTATGTTGTAATGATTCTAACATTGATGTTAATGCTTTTCCTACGGGGTGAGTTTTTTTATCTTTGTATATTACACCTGCTATTCCACACATTTTTATACCTCCATAAAATAATCGGCGAATACACGTATTTTAAGTTAATTCCAATATAACTTAGGTTTATTTTATTTTAAATTGGATATTTTCAGTTTCAATTCATCATATGCCTTAAAATAGTAATTTTGAACTTTCAAAAACGATATAACCTTAATATACACATATTCATAATTCTGATTTTCTTTTAATTTCAAAACCTCCAAAAAATTCAAGATTAATTGGCTGCAAGTTTAAATGATAATTTTAATTTCACAGCCAATTATTCGCTTAATTAACAGTTCACACGTTTAAATATTCATTTCTTTCATAATCGAATACCTGTATTCTATAAGCGTCCCATTCTGCTCTTTTGATATTGTAGAACTGATTAAATACCTTTTCTCCAAGGGCATTTTTAATCACATCGTCCTGTTCTAATGAATGATATGCTTCCCATAAACTTGTTGGTAAATTGTTAATTCCTTTTTCGTTAATTTCATCTTCAGATAATGCGAATAAGTTCTCTTCTGTTGGCTCACCAGGGTCAATTTTATTATTCATACCATCTAAACCTGCTTCAAGCAATACTGCGAATGCTAAGTACGGATTACAAGACGGGTCGGCTGATCTGCATTCTATTCTTGTACCTAATCCGCGGGATGCTGGAATTCTTAATAATGTTGACCTGTTTTTAAAACCGTAAGCTATGTAACATGGTGCTTCGTAACCTGGCACAAGACGTTTGTAAGAATTAACTGTTGGGGATAAAATTGATGATAATGCGTGTGCATGCTCTAATAATCCTCCAATGAAATATAATGCCTCCTGTGATATTTGGGTTTCAGTATCAGGATCATAGAAAATATTTTTTCCATCTTTAAATAGGCTCTGATTACAATGCATTCCGCTGCCGTTGATTCCTAAGAAAGGTTTTGGCATGAATGTTGCTTTATAACCTAAGTTGTTAACAACTGCTTTAACCGCTTCTTTAAAGGTTATGACTGCATCAGCAGTTTTTAAAGCATCAGAATATTTAAAGTCAACTTCGTGTTGTCCTGCTGCTACTTCGTGGTGACTTACTTCTACATCAAAATCTAATTTTTCTAAACCGAATACAATTTCCCTTCTAATGTCAGTACCCTGATCTAATGGTTCGACATCAAAGTATTCAGCTTCATCTGCAGGAATATAATTTCCATCTTCATCTTCTTTTATAATGAAGAATTCCGGTTCAGGACCCATATTAAACTGATATCCTTTTTTTTCTGCTAATTGTAATGATTTTTTAAGTACTCCTCTTGGATCTCCCTCATAGGGGTTTCCTTCTGTAGTGAAAATATCACATATGAATCTGCTGGTACCTTTTGATTCTGGTCTCCATGGAATTGTTGAAAATGTGTCAATATCCGGTTTTGCAAGTAAATCACTATCGTTAATTGAAGCTAATCCTGCTATTGATGATCCGTCAAACAATAATCCGTCATTTACGATATCTTCAATATCATTAGCTTTTTTAAGAGGCACTGCCATGCTTTTTGGTAATCCATGTATATCTGAGAATTCTAATTTCAGAAATTTTATATCGTTTACTTCGATTGTTTTTATTATTTGGTCTAATTTATTATCTTTTGTTGACATTTTTTCACATCACCTTTTGAATATATTGTCCATTAGTTGAATAAAGTGGAAATTGAAAAATTGACTAATGAATTTAATTAAATATGTCGTCGGAAGGAAACTTCCTTCCTACAAATAAATTCGTCATTATTAATATATAAAACTTTTGGATGAAACAAAAAGTATAATCCAAAATTAAACTTATCATTTTTCCATTCTTTTCATGTTAAACTTGAATTTGTCTGTTCATTAATTATTTGAAGAATAAAATTAGCTCTGAATAATAATAAATGTTATTTTGTTATTTTTAAACTGAAAAAGGATAAAACTGTAAGCTATTTGTTGGGCAATTGACTTTTTTTTATCAGCCTGTATTTCATAATGTTACACACAATTTAAATATAATTGTTATAATAAAATATTGAATATGGCAAAAGATGACAGAAATGAAATAAATCCGTTTACCGGAAAAAAGCATTTTGACATGGTTGACGATGACAAGTTTCTAGAACAGTCATATAATGAATATTATGGTATGATTAATCAGTCACAACTTTTAGATAACACTCAAAACGGCCAAACTGTTATAAATGTTGCAGTAAATCTGATTAATGCAGTTAATAATTATTTATCCGAAATAGGCAGGGGGGATTATGTTGAAGAGTATTATGAATGGGATGTTCATTTGGTGGCGGATAATACTGTAAATGCTTTTTGCATGCCTGGAGGTAAAATTGTAATGTTTTCAGGTATTCTCTCACTTGCCAATACTGAAGAAAAAATAGCTTTTATTTTAGGCCATGAAATGGCTCATGCACTTCTTGACCATTCTAGAACCAGAATCAGCGCTCAGAATGCACAAAACACTATAACTTCTGTTGCTTGGATTGGAAGTATTGCAATGGATCTTGTCGGTTTGGGAGGACTTGGCAGCCTCACAAGAGCGGCTACAAATGTTGCAAGTATAGGTTCTCAATTTTTCTTAATGAATCCCTGGGGAAGAGATCAGGAACTTGAAGCGGATAGGTTGGGTATGATGATTATTCATTGGGCAGGATATGACATATCTCAGATTCCGGCATTTTGGCAGGATATGTCAAGACAGAATTCCAATGAACACGATTTTTTCTCAACACATCCCTCAGATTCAAAAAGAATAGCTGCCATGAGTCAATTGATTGGTGAAATTGAAAATGAAGAAAATTTTTACTCAAAACCAGTAATAGGCAATGGCTGTCAAATTAATAGGGGTTCTAATAATTCACATGGTGGATTCTGCTCAAATTGCGGTTTTCCTACTGGGGATAATGATAAATTCTGCACTTCCTGTGGTGCTAAACTTGAAACAGGATTAAAATGCCCTAAATGCAGTCATCTTATTTGTGATGGTAGTATTTTCTGTATTAATTGCGGATATAAACTTTAAACATTCTGCGCTTCTTTTTCTAATTATTTTCCCCATCGTACTTTTTGACTAATGGAAAACTATATATATGTTATTATATAGATATTATTTTGTGTATAAATTACTATTAAATCGTGCTTCTTTTATTTATTCAAAGTTACTGGATGTGAAAAAAATGAAAAATGCACCTCAAAACCAAAACCTTGATTTAGTATTTGTAATTGATAAAAATGGGTCCATGTATGTATCACAAGAAGATGCGATGGCGGATTCATTTATTGAAAGAGAAAGAAAAAAGGAATTCGAGACTAATGTAACAACTGTCTTATTCAACGACGGATATGAAATGTTATACAAAAGAAAACCGATACATGAAGTTGACAATCTAACCTCAAAAGAATATTATGTAGGGGGATGTGCTGACATTTTAGATGCAATCGGAAAAACTGTCGTCACTCTTGATAAGGAAATAGGCAATAAAGTTTTATTTGTCATCATGACTGATGGACTTGAAAATTCTTATGCCGAATATTCTAAATCCCATATCAAAAACATGATTGAAAATCATAACTGGGAATTTATTTTCATTGGAGCAGATATTGATTCCTATGATGAAGTGGCAAGTATTGGTATTAGAAAATCTCGTGTAGCTAACTATAAAAAGTCTTCTGAGGGTATTGGTGATGCATACTTATCTATGGAGGAGGCATTCCAAACAGGTGTAAACAGCTATACCTACACTCATAACAAGTCTCTTGATTTTGATATCGGCAGGCCACATCTGACAATATGCGGTTCAGGATTTATGGTTGATAATCAATTTACTGTTGTAAAGGCTTCAGAATATAAACGGTATATTGAGGAGCATCATTGTTTTGCATGTCCTCAGAAATGTGAGATGTGTAATTCAATCTGTTCTCAAAAATTAGGAATTGAAATTGTGGAGGTGGAAAAATGAGCAATAAGTTTCCAACAACAGATTTGGGCGAATTCATAATGTTTTTAGTGACAGTATTTTTTATCGGGTTAGGTATGTATGGGGTATTCTGGCTCGTACTAAAGATAATTGAATTCCTCATCCATTTATGAATTACATGGTGGTATTAAAAATGGATATGATAGACAAATGGAAAGAGGAAGCCCAAAAGGCTTTCTCTGAATATAAAAAACGGGATTGTGAAAATAAAGTATATACTAAAGATAGTATATGCAGACGAGCAGAATATGCTATTATCAATGCATATCTTGATTTTCTGTGTCTAACAAAAGGGCCGAAAATAGCCGGAAATCATAGAAGATATGTAAATAAAGGTGAAAGACAACGGAAAGATGAAATTCGTATTGGTGATTCATAATTATCTATGGGAGGGCAACTGACCTTAGAAATAAAGAAAGTTTGGATTTTAGTGATTGGGAATGATGATATGAAAAAATATGATTAATTTTCGTATTCCCTTTTATCTTTTAAGCCCAAATTCTTAAATGCGCGTTTTCGTCTCATACAGCTTTCGCAAACACCGCATTGCTTGTCTTTACCTTTATAACATGAATAGCTTAATTCCATTGGAGCACCATATTCAACTCCTAATTCAACTATCTCCTCTTTATTTAAATCAATTAATGGTGCTTCAATTTTTATATTTTCAGGCGAACCTTCCTCAATCAGTTCATTGAATTTTTCCAAATATCCTTTTGAATTGTCAGGGAATGTCTCTCCTTCTTCACCATTCCATCCGACAATTATCACGTCAGCACCCATGCTTTCAGCATATGAAAGAGCAATTGAAGTAAATACGGTATTTCTTGCAGGAACCCAAACATTGCCTGCACTTTCCTCGCTTTTTTCAGTATCATCTAAGTCTTCAACTGTAAGTTCTGGAATATCTTTGCAAGTATTTAAACTGGAATTGCTGATTTGGCCCAGCCATGAAAGGTCAATCACTTCATGAGTCCAATTCATATTTTTACAAATCTCTTTTGATGCTTGCAATTCTCTTTTAAAAGCTTTTTGACCATAATTAAAGGTTATTGCATGAATTTCATAGTTTTTACTGAAAATGCTTGTTGCAACAGTACAGTCAAGACCTCCTGATAAAACAGAAATGGCTTTCTTCATTTAACCAACTCTTCAATTTTTTTAAGGGGCAATCCGCTGTCTTTGGCTATTTTTTTTAAATCTTCAAATTCAGGTCGTTTAGATATTATTTCACCATTCATATAACCTATTTTAAATGTTACTTCATAGTCCTTTTCATGAATCTGAACTGTTTTTTTAACAAACTCTCGATTTGCAATTCCTCTGTGTATATTTGAGGCAATTCTAATTCCTAAACTTCCAGTTTCCCTAAAAATAGTTTCAATTATTTCTTCTCTTTTTTCTTTTCGAGAAATTACTTTAAGCAGACTTCCAGGTCTGTTTTTTTTCATGGTTATCGGAGCAACCGAAACGTCTCTTGCGCCGACGTCTAAGAGTTTGTCAAATAGATATCCTATTTCTTCACCTGTTAAATGATCAATATTTGTTTCAATAACATCTATTTCATCACTTCTGCTAATGTCTGAAGTCTCAATAAGTCTTAAAACATTCGGATGGTCGAAATCCTTCATTCCTGCTCCATATCCGACTTTTTTAGCTTTAATTAGTGGAATGAATTCCTGTATTTCGTCACATATTTCCATATAAATTGCAGCTCCAGTTGGTGTTGCAAGTTCACTTTCCACAGGTCCTCCAACCATTTTTGCATCTTTTAGGAGTTCTACAACTGCAGGTGCAGGAACTGGTATAATTCCATGGGCAGTTTTAACCCGGCCTCCTCCAACAGCTATTGGGAGGCCAATCACTTTCCGATTATTTAAGTTTAAACTGTAATATGCATAAATGGAACCGATTACATCTGCTACAGCATCACTTGCACCAACTTCATGAAAGTGAACTGTCTCTAATGTTTTTCCATGAACTCTGCTTTCTGCTATAGCTATTCTTTCAAACACGTTAATTGATGTTTTTTTAACATGTTCATCTAAGTCTAATCGGCTGATTTTTTCAATAAACTCGGGATAGTTAACAGGAGGTTTGTCTTCGAGTATTTTAACATTGCAAAAAGTTGAAGAAATGCTCTGTTTATTTATTTTTTCAAAAGTCACCTCTACTTTTCCAAACTCTTCTGCTGTCTGTTCCATAATTTCTTTTAATTTATTGGCATCTGCTCCTAAATCTACAAATGCACCTATCAGCATGTTTCCGGCAATTCCGCTCCCTTGAGGGTCGATAATAATTGTCATAATCCCAAGTCCTTTTAGTGTTATTATATAAATTTAAATTAAATAATTAATATATATTATTATAGGTTATAATATGGAATTTAATATAATTGAAAAAGATTATGGGATTTGTATAAATAATCCAGATTATTTCTTAGCATTCAGTGATTTCACGGTAAGTGATGGAATTGACATTATTGAAAATGTCAATATAATAAAAGCTAAAAATGATTTTAATGCTGCTGCAAACAAAGCAGAGACATTCAATCAGTCTCAAGGTTCTTACATCGCACAGGCAGTAAATTCTATTGATTATTTTCAAAATAATTATGATGATTTAACTATTTTTACATTCATGGAAAATGATGTTGTTATTGAAGATTTTACAGAGCATTTGAAAGTAGCCAATTCTCCAAAAGGATTTGCTGATGCTAGAATTAATTTAAGTCATGTGTTTTATATTGATAAGGTTATCTCTCCAAAAGATTTGCTTAAAATATTTAAAATCATAACTAATATTAAAGCAAAAGCACTTGCTGAAATGGCTCTGCCTTTCCATATCCAAAATATTTTAAATACTGGTGATTTTTTAGCAGTTTTGGCTAATGTTGCTCAAAGCAAAAACGGAAATTTGGATGTTAATAATGCCGAATTTGATGAAATCAACTGGGATGATTTAAAGTTGAGGATTGAGGATGCTGTTGAGATAAGCTTGGAGGATGCATTTAAACATCTCAAATTAACATTTGGAATTCTTGATTATTTTGTTTCAGAAGGAATTTTAATCGGTGATTTGGTGGATGCCGGAATGGAGCTTGTAGAAGGCGTTGAAGTAACTGAAGAGCTTAAAGATAAAATGGAAGCACAGATTCTTAAATCTTTAACTGACATTAATGTTATTGCGCTGCTTGTTGCTGCAATGAGAACTGAACAGGATTTGACTGGAAACCGTATAAGGGAAGTTGATGTAAGTGATGATCCGGCTTATTTATACACTGATGAAGTATTGGGTCTTGCTATTTCAAACCAGATTGCAGGAACCAAAGCAACTTTTAATTTTAAGAGATATGATGAAGCAAAACCTGGAATAATTTATGGATTGCCTCCAATGCTTGATGATATTTTTGCAGGTTTAATTGCAGGTTGCATGTCTAAAATATTTGAGGAATAATATGGAAGATGATAGTTATTTTGAAGATGAAGAATTTTCTCCGGTCAGGTCTCTTTTGGGGCTTTTAACATTTTCAACAATATTGCCGATTAATGTTTACACTTCAATTGAATATATGACTAAATTAACTTGGTGCTGGCCATTTTTACATGTGTTTGTTGGTAGTTTGGCGGCTATTTGCGGATATGTGTCTTTAGAATTTTTACATTTAAATTCATTTTTAACAGCAGCAATCGTTTACGGGTTTTTAATATTGATTACTGGTTATAATCATTTGGATGGTGTAATGGACATGGCCGACGGGGTTATGGTTCATGGAGACGCTGAACGCAAGATTAACGTAATGAAGGATTCCTCAGTAGGTGCCGGAGGCGTTGCAACATTGTTTTTAGTTGCAGTTCTCACTGTTGGCGGAATTTATAATATCCTGGATTATAACTTTATACTGGGAATTATTATTTGTGAAATGGCATCTAAAACTTCTTTAATAACTACTGCATTATTGTCCAGGCCGTTGGTTCCTGGAATTGGAAGCTATTTTATTCGTGAAACTAATCTGGCTAATTTTTTAATTTCAACAATCCTTGTATTGTGTATTGCATTTCTAATTGGCAATCTGGTTGGTGTTGTTGGTGTTTTGGGAGCATGCCTCGGAGGTATTCTGATAGCAGGCATAGCAAGGCGCAATTTTGTTTTAGCCAATGGTGATGTGCTTGGAATGAGTAATGAAGTTGGACGTTTGTTTGCATTATTATTTATGGCTGTCGCTTTATATTTTATATAAGTTAATTTTATAAACTAAAATCAATATTTTAGTTTAATAAAGGTTTAATTTATTAATTTGGACTTTTATAATACTTTTTGATGAGTTATCACTTGCCAGTAGTCATGGTTTACCTCCATTTTTCAATTATATCCCATCATTACATTTTTTTCACATTAGACTATTAAGTGATAACTTCATCAACATCAAGGAAATTATTATATATTTAAAATTTAAAATATTAGATTATTATTTTTACAATTTAATTAGATGATATTATGGAAATTAACGTTTTAAGATTGGACCACAGATTAAAAAGAGATACTCGTATTACCACTCATGTCTGTTTAACTGCAAGAGCATTTGGAGCAAGCAAAATCTACCTTGCCGGTGAAAAAGATACAAAGCTGATGGAAAATGTTAAAGACACCACTTCAAGATTTGGAGGAAATTTTGAAATAGACTATACTGACAGTTACATGGGTGTAATTAATAAATGGAAAGCTGATGGCGGAAAAGTTGTTCACCTTACAATGTATGGTTCGCAAGCTCATGAAATAGCACCTGAAGTCAGAGAAGACGGTTCTGATATTTTAATCATCGTTGGAGGTTCTAAAGTTCCTGGAAAAGTTTACAAGGCTGCTGATTGGAATGTTTCAGTTACAACTCAACCTCACTCAGAAGTGTCTTCCTTAGCCGTATTTCAACATTTGTTGATGGATGGTAAGGAGTTTGATTTGGAATTTGAAAATCCTGTATTGGAGGTTATTCCAACAGCTCATGGAAAAAATGTCAATGTCCATAATGAAAACCGTTAACTGATAAAATCATCTAATCTTTTAATTGCTTTTAATTTTTCCTCTTTTTTTATACGTGCTTGGTCAAGTGAGTCTATAATTGTTTGTATGGAGTTGTCATAAACTTCCCTGTCAACAGGATATGGAAAACCGTCTTTTCCTCCATGTGTAAAGCTATATTTCACGGGGTCTTTCCAACTTGCAGGTTCTCCATAAACCAAATCTGAAATCAAAGCCAACGCTCTTATTTTTTTAGGACCCATTCCCTGAAGTAAAATTAATTCTTCGTAATTTTCAGGCTGTATTTCATAAGCCCTTTTTAAAATTTCAAATTCTTCATCGGATATGTCAGTATCTAGAACTGGGTGGTGCTGAGGCATTGCAAAATCTTCTAAAAGCATTTGATTATCTTTTCTTTTAAAATATTGTCTTAAATGATTTGGATTGTCATTTATTAAATCAACACTTATTTTTTGAGCGTTTCTGCTATCTTTTGAAGACATATTTAATGTGTCGGGTGTTTGTTTATCGCAAGAAATTCCGCTATGGGGGTCATTTAACAATTCCTTCACTTCAGATCCTAACCAATGATAACGTCTGGCATATTTGCTGTCTAAATTTAATCCCTGCTGGACAACGGCCCATTCTCCTTTTTCGCTAATAAAAAAGCTATGCTGGTATAATGTGTATCCGTCCTGAATACAGGAATTGTCAATTTTAGCA
Organism: Methanobrevibacter sp.; assembly: GCF_030539875.1. Taxonomy (NCBI): domain Archaea; kingdom Methanobacteriati; phylum Methanobacteriota; class Methanobacteria; order Methanobacteriales; family Methanobacteriaceae; genus Methanobrevibacter; species Methanobrevibacter sp. Next base: position 10,939 of record NZ_JAUNXI010000023.1, on the reverse strand, counting down.
GATAATCTGCTTGTCTTAACTAGATTTTCTGTTATTTTACTGTTAAGATTAAAGATTTCGCCTGCACGTTCAATTCCTTGAGGCGTCTTTCTTGATTTTGCACCTTTGCCTCCACTTAAATAAATGCCATGCTCTTCTGGTTTAAGGGAGGCTTTCAGAGCGCCTAACGTTGTGGTTGTTGTTCCTGAAGAGTGCCAGTCAAAACCTAAAACACAGGAAAATGCCTGAAACCAGTACGGATTTGAAATTCTATTTAAAAACTCTGATATGCTATATTCTTCAATGATAACTGAAGCCAACGCTCCTGATAAATCAACCATCCTTGTAAATAACCATCTTGGGGGATGCCCTCCATGAAGAGGTAAGTTAACAGTTCCTTTTCTCTGCATGGTTAATATTATATTATTAATAGATATTGGCATTTTAGAATGAGCATTTGAAAAGTATTTTTTATTTTTTAATTAACATTTATTTTTTACATTATAAATCAAATATAAACAAAACTTTAATAAGTAATAGTTACTAAAATTATTAATGTTATATTTATTAACAAATTATTTAATCAAAATTATTAAGGAGCGTATTTACTATGGCTGTAGATAACGGAGATTTTGTAAGAGTAAATTTCACTGGTAAAATTAAAGAAACTGATGAAGTATTCGATACTACTTATGAAGAAATTGCACAAGAAGTTGGAATTTTTGATGAAAACAAAACTTATAAACCAATCCCTATTGTTGTTGGGGGAAACCACTTATTGCCTGCTATCGAAGAAGCAATTATTGGATTAGAAGAAGGAGACACCAAACATCTTGAAGTTGATTCCGATAATGCATTCGGACCAAGAGATCCTAAAATGATTCAATTAGTACCTATGAAAGAATTCAAAAGACAAGGCATGAATCCTGTTCCAGGTATGAGAATCCAATCTGAAGGAAGCAACGGTAAAATCTTAACTGTAAACGGTGGAAGAGTAAAAGTCGATTTCAACCATGAATTAGCTGGAAAAGATTTAATATATGATGTTGAAGTAACTGAAATCATTGATGATGAAGCAGATAAAATCAAAAGCATGATTGAATTGCATTACTCCAACCCAAATATGGATATTGATAAGACTGAAATTGACATCGTTGACGGTGTTGCAAACATTAAATTAGATGAAATGTCCAAATTCGATCAAAAATCCTACATGGATGTCACTTTTGCAAGATTCAGAATAGCTAAGGATATCTGGGATAATATTGATGAAATTACTAAAGTCAATTTCGTTGATGAATTTGAAAAAAGAGAAGATGCTGATGAAGAAGAAGACGAATAAGTCTTTTTCTTAAATACTTTTTTTATTTTTAATCGCTACGATTCCTGGGATTTTTTCCACTTTTAATTCAAACATAGCTTCCATACCTTCGTTTTCAAATAAAACACACTTTTTTTCTAAAACTTTGCTTGTAAGTAATGCTGCAACCGGCGGCGTTATTACAAAAACAGAATTGTTTTTATCAAGTTCTTTAATTGTTTCATCACTTAACAGGCCTTTTCCAATGTGGATTTTAACACCATTTTCACTTAAAAAAGGAATTGAGGATTCGATTTCCACTTTGCTGCTGGTTGTTGGTGCAATCCCTGCATCACTAAAAGCAGTATGCATTATAACACTTCCATTTAAATCGAAAGGAACTTCATTTACTTTGATTAGTTCAACCAACTGGGGAAGTGCAGCATCACGGCCTGTATATATAGTTCCTGAAATGGTAATTTTGTCTCCTACATTAAGGTTTGATAAATCCTCATCAGTAATTGGTGTAGTTAAATGTTTCATATTAATTAATTTGTATTATTTTTCTAATAAATTTTTATTTGTCAGGATTATGCCATTGTGCAGTCATTAACATTTTTTTTAAGTGTAAATATTTCTCTATTTTATCAAAATCTGAAGTATTTCATTCACGACTTTAACTATAAAAGTGGTTAATGCAAGAGTATATTTGAAGGTAAAAAGAATTTTTAATAACATCTTATTTTTTTTAATTTATCATGATTTTACATAAGATATTTAAAGACCTATCAACAAAAATATAATATCATTATAGATTTACTTATGATAAAATTATATTGGAGATTTTTAAATTGATTATTATTGATGAAAATTTATGTAAAGGATGTCATCTTTGCTTATTTATGTGTCACGAAAACGTATTTGCAATTTCTCCTGATGTTAATAAAAAGGGAGTGCAATTACCTTTCGTTAAGTTTGAAGAAAGATGTATTAAATGCGGCACTTGTGAAATAGCATGTCCTGATCAATCAATTACAGTGGATTTGCCTGAAAATTGGTGGATGAAAGATGACAATAATATGAACTTTAATCCTAGATTCACAAAAGGAAAAAGTGGGTGTTAGAATATGGCTGAAGAACTTTTTATTCAAGGAAATGAAGCATGTGCAAAAGGAGCAATAGCTGCAGGTTGCAGATTCTTTGCAGGTTATCCGATTACTCCTTCTACTGAAATTGCAGAAAGTTTATCTCGCGAGTTGCCTAAAGTGGGAGGGTCATTTATTCAGATGGAGGATGAGATTGCTTCAGCAGGAGCCATCATCGGTGCTTCCTGGGGAGGCGCTAAATCAATGACTGCAACTTCCGGTCCGGGCATATCATTAATGCAGGAAAATATAGGTTATGCATTTATGAGCGAAACTCCAATTGTTATTGTAGACGTCCAGAGAGGTTCTCCTTCTACTGCTCAACCAACTATGGCTGCTCAAGGTGATATGATGCAGGCCCGCTGGGGTTCACACGGGGATTATGAACCAATTGCATTATCTCCTTCAAGTGTTCAGGAATTATTTGATTTTACAATTAAAGCATTTAATTTGGCTGAAGAATATAGGGTTCCTGTTTTTGTCATGACTGATGAGGTCATTGGTCATATGAGGGAAAAAATCATCATTGGTGAGGATATCGAAATCGTCGCCAGAACAAGACCTGAAAAAACCGATGATTATTTGCCGTTTGAAAATATCGAAAACGGAACAACTCCTATGCCTTCATTTGGCGATGGATTCAATATACATGTAACTGGACTTACTCATAATGAAATCGGATATCCCGACACTAACAATCCTGAAACTCATGAAAACCTTGTTAAAAGGATTTGTGATAAAGTTTTAAACAATAGGGATAAAATATGTTCTCTAAGAAGTGAAAACTGTGAAGATGCAGACATTGTTGTTGTTTCATATGGTGCTCCGGTCAGATCTGTTGTTGAAGCGGTTAATAAAACAGATAAAAAAGTGGGTTATATTAAAATCGATACTCCTTGGCCGTTTCCAGATGAACAAATCAAACAATTAACTGCAAACGCAAGTGATGTTCTTGTTGTGGAAATGAATTTGGGTCAAATGTATTATGAAGTTGACCGTGTAGTTAAAGATAAAAATATCCATTTATTAGGTAAAATCGGAGGGTTATTGCCAACTCCGGATGAGATATTGGATGAAATTAATAAAATAGGAGGAAACTAAAATGTCTGAGGAAAAACAAAATAGATTTCTCCCTTATTTAAGAGAAGATAGATTGCCTCACATTTTCTGTCCGGGCTGTGGAAACGGTGCAATTATTAACGCATTCATAGCAGCTATGGAAAAGGCAGAAATGGATTTTGATAATATTGCTATGGTTTCCGGAATTGGATGTTCTTCAAGGATACCGGGTTATTTTAATTGTGATTCATTACATACTACTCATGGAAGGGCATTGAGTTTTGCAACAGGTTTAAAAACAGCCAATAAGGACTTGGATGTTGTTGTATTTACTGGTGATGGTGATGCGGCTTCTATTGGGGGTAATCATTTAATTCATGCAGCTAGAAGAAATATTAATTTAACTGTAATCTGCATTAACAATAATATTTACGGTATGACTGGAGGTCAGATCAGTCCTACATCTCCTAAAGGCAGTTTTGGAACTACTGCACCATACGGTAATCAGGATTCTCCATTTAAATTGGCGGAACTTGTTGCAGCTGCCGGCGCATCATATTCTGCAAGATGGACTACTGTTCAAATTGAAAACTTGGTGACTTCTATTAAAGCAGGATTAAAAAATCCTGGATTTTCATTTATCGAAGTTGCAACTCAATGTCCAACTTATTATGGGCGTAAAAATAAACTTAGAACTTCTACTGCAATGGCAGCTATTATGAAAGCAAATACTGTATTTAAATCTGCTGCAGATAGGATGAGGGCAAAAGACTTGGAAGGTAAAATTGTTGTTGGTGAGTTTGCTAATACTCAAAGAGATGAATTCACAGAGAACATTGAAAAATTAAGTGTAGAAAAATCAGGTAAGAAAACTCTTGTTAATTCTGCATTTACAACAGATTTATAGGTGGATAATATGAGAACTGAAATTAGAGTTTGCGGATTTGGAGGTCAGGGAATTATTCTTGCAGGAATTATATTGGGTAAATCTGCAAGTCTCTTTGATGGTAAAGAAGCTGTTCAAACTCAATCTTATGGTCCTGAAGCTCGTGGAGGAGCTTCTAAATGTGAAGTTGTAATCAGCGATGATAAAGTTGATTATCCTAAAGTTCAAAGTCCGGATATTTTAGTTGCAATGTCTAATGAGGCTTTAATTAAATATATTGTGGATTTAAAGGATAATGGGACTTTAATCGTTGATCCTGGAACAACTGATGTTGAAGATGTTAGGGATTATATTGACGAACATAATATTAAAGTTTATGAAGCTCCTGCTACAAAAACCGCAGTTGATGAAATCGGATTAAAAATTGTAGCAAACATTGTTATGGTTGGAGTTATTACAAAAATTACGGGAGTTATATCCAAAGAGGCTGCTATTAAAGCAGTTGAGGCCAGTGTTCCTAAAGGCACTGAAGAGAAAAATATCAGTGCTTTTGAAGCAGGATATGCTCTTGCGGAATTGGTGTTATAATGAAATTTTTTGAAAATGTTGCAAAAAAAATCTTTCACGATGAAGGAATTCCTATTTTGGAAGGACATGTTGCTTATTCTCCTGAAGAGGCCATGACTATTTCTTCAGAAATGGGTGTTCCTGTTGTTATTAAAGCGCAAGTTTTAACTGGTGGAAGAGGTAAAGCCGGTGGTGTTAAGTTTGCAGACCATCCCGGTGAAGCATTAAAAGTCGCTGATGAAATTTTAGGAATGAAAATTAAAGGCGAAAGGGTAAAACACTTATTAATTGAGAAAAAAGCTGAAATTCTTAATGAATTTTTCGTAACTGTCTCTGTAGATAGAGGTGCTAGAAGGCCAGTTATTCTGGCAAGTAAGGAAGGTGGGGTCGAAATTGAAAATTTAGCAAAAACAAACCCTGAAAAAATTATTAAGTATTATCCAAATCCTTTAATTGAATTCTTGCCTTATGAAGCACGTGAAATTGCACGTCAGATGGGTGTTTCCTCTGATTTGATTTCACCTTTAGGTGATATAATCTGGAAATTGTATAACGTATTTACTAAATGCGATGCAGATACTGCAGAAATAAATCCTTTGATTGCAACTCCAGATGGATTAATTGCCGCTGACGCTAAACTGGTTGTTGAAGATGATTCTTTATTCAGACACCAGGATCTGGTTGAGAGGTTACATTATAAAAAACAGGCTGTTGATTTCGTTCAATTGGATGGGGACATTGCCGTTATAGGTAATGGTGCAGGTTTAACTTTAACTGCCATGGATATGATTAAACTTAATGGCGGAGAACCTGCAACATTTCTGGATATTGGTGGTGGTGCTTCAGAACAGGTTATTAATCAGGCTTTAAACATTGTTTTAAATTATGATCCTGTTAAAGTTGTATTTTTAAATGTTTTGGGTGGAATTACTAAAGCAGATGATGTTGCACGCGGTGTAATTAATTCTTTAAAACAAGCTGACCGTAAAGTTCATATTGTAATCAGGCTAACCGGTACCAATGAAGATGAGGGTCATAAAATTTTAGATGAGGCAGGCATTCCATATGAAATTTCAATGGAAAAAGCAGCTAAAAAAGCTGTTGAGCTCTGTAATCAGTTAAAAGAATAATAATAAAAAGAGTTAGGTAGAGTATTTGAATTTAGTAAAAAAGCTATTCGAGCAAAACAACACGACTAATTTCAGATTCATTTACCAATTCTTTACCACATTCATTTCCTATTTTTTTTGCAAAACTTTTAACTTCTTCAAAGGAGGGCATATTTTCCAATGTTAAGCGGTCACGTGAGGAACCGACACACATGTATGCTTTTATTTCTACATAATCGGGGTCTGCCTTTTTAATTAGTTCGGCATATTTTTCAGGCTGTTCCATATTTCTTCCCTTAACGCAGGTATTCCTTATACATGTCCGTGAGTTAAAACTAGCCAATGTTTCAAGTGATTCATTTAAATTGCTCCAAGCATTACTTATTCTAGGTCTGCACACATCATTGAATATTTTCTCGTTAGGCGCATCTAAGGAAAGATATAGTTGGTATGGATCATTTTCCAGATTTCTTAATCTGTCAACGCATTGGCCATTGCTGACTACAAAAGTTGTAAAATCTCTGCGGTTAAACTCACCAATCAGTTCATCAATTTTGGGATAAATGGTTGGCTCTCCGGCAAGAGATATTGCGGCATTATTCGGCTTTTTAATTTCTTCTAATTTCTTTTTATTTGCTTTGTCATTTCCATAAAAACCGCACAATAAATTATTTTGAGCTTCAATAGCTTCATCAATTATGGTTTTGGGATTGTCATAGTCCTTATCTTCCCATTCTGTTTGGGTATAAGTCAGATCTCTCCAGCAGAATTCGCATTCCTGCTGACAGTTTGGAACTGCAGGAGACATTTGAAGGCATCTATGTGATTTGATTCCATAGAATTTTTCTTTATAACAAACTCCTTTATCAACAATACTTTGACGGGTCCAATGACAGGTTTTAACAGCTGCATGGCCGTGTTTGCCTACAAACCGGTACCCGCTTTTTTCTAATTTTTCAATCTGGTTTTTATTAAATGACATAAAATCAGTATTATTTTTAGTCATGGTAATATATACATTTTTATAAGCCAACTTAATGAGAGATATCGGAAAAAATTATAAAAATTGACTATAATCAAAAATTTATTTAATAATGTAATCAAATATTATTAATTAATAGTTTGCGTGGGATTATTATGGACACACCAATTGTGATATTGAATTATAAAACTTATTTAGAATCAAGTGGTTTAAATGCTTTAGAACTTGCAAAGGATTTGGAAAGCGCTGCTGAAGAATCTGGAATTACTATGGTTGCCGCTCCTCAGGCTGCAGACGTTTACAGGATAAATCAGGAAACTTTCATCCCTGTTTTTGCCCAACATATAGATTCATTTTCTCCGGGAGGCCATACTGGCTCTAATTTAATCAATACCTTGATTGATGCGGGAATTAGCGGATCATTGATCAACCATTCTGAGAAAAGAATGAAACTGGCAGATATTGATGAAGTCATAAAATTATGCAGAGAATATGAAATCGAATCATGTGTATGTACCAACAACATTGAAACTTCAAAAGCGGTTGCGGCTCTAGGACCTGTTGCCGTTGCTGTTGAACCTCCGGAACTTATTGGAACAGGAATTCCAGTATCTCAGGCTCAACCTGAAGTTGTTGAAGATACTGTTAATGAAGTTAAATCAATTAATAAGGATATTAAAGTTTTATGCGGTGCGGGCATTACAACTGGTGATGATATGAAGGCAGCTATGGATTTGGGTGCTGATGGGGTGCTGCTTGCATCAGGTATCATTAAAGCAGAAAATCCAAAAGACGCTTTGCTTGATTTGGTAAGTAAATTATAGAGTGAGAAAATGGCTGAATTTAATACGATTGATGATTTTGATATTGAAAATAAGACTGTGCTTGTAAGGGTTGATATTAATTCGCCGGTAGATCCCGGTTCCGGCATTATTTTAGATGATACGAGATTGAAATTACATGCTCAAACTATTAAAGAACTGTCTAAAAGGGGGGCTAAAGTAGTGCTTCTTGCTCATCAAAGCCGTCCGGGCAAAAAGGATTTCACAACCTTGTCCCAACATGCCGATGCTTTATCAGATATATTGAATTTAAGAGTAAAATATATCGATTCCATTTTTGCAAATGTTGCAAAAGAGGCTATTCGCGATTTAAAACCTCACGAAATTCTTTTACTTGAAAATGCAAGGTTTTTCTCAGAAGAATCTCTTTCAAGAACTCCTGAAGAGCAATCAAAAACATTGCTTGTAAGACATTTGTCTCCATTAATTGATTACTTTGTTAATGATGCATTTGCAGCAGCGCACAGGTCACAAGCCTCTCTGGTGGGATTTACTGTCAATACTCCATCTGCTGCAGGCCGTGTAATGGAAAAAGAACTGACTGTGATTCAGGATGCATTGGATAATGTACAGCATCCATGTGTCTTTTTATTGGGTGGAATGAAACCCGACGATTCTATTGATGTTATGGAGAATGTATTAAGTAATGGAACTGCTGATGCCATTTTAACAACTGGTATTGTTGGAAATATTGTTTTATGGGCATCTGGAGCAGATATAGGTCAGGTCAATAAAGATTTTATAGTCAGCCGAGGATATGAAGACATGGTTGAAAAATCTAGGGATTTAATTGAAAGATTTGGAGATAAAGTAAAGTATCCTATTGATGTTGCTTGTGAAATAGATGGTGTTCGTGTAGATATTGATGCTAGCCAAATCCCAAATGAGGCTATTTTTGATATTGGTGCAAAAACAATTGATTTATATGCAAAAGAAATTAGGGATGCTAAAACAATATTTGCAAATGGTCCTGCAGGTGTTTTTGAAGATCCTAAATTTGCAATAGGAACAGAGGACTTGATTAATGCAATTGCAAATTCTGATGGTTTTTCAATCATTGGAGGGGGACATATTGCAGCAGCTACTGTAGGTCTTGGCTGTGATAATCAGATGAGTCATGTAAGCAGTGGTGGTGGAGCTTGTATTAGCATGCTAGCCGGTAAAAAACTAGCAGCTGTTGAAGCTTTAAAAAATAGTAAAAAATAATTTTTTTTACTTTTCTATTTTTTTATTAAATATATTTAATAATTTTTGTGAGGATTCTTTTGGATTTTCTGCACTCATTATTGCACTTACAACAGATAATCCTGCAATTCCGGTATCTGTTAACTCAGATGCATTGTCAAGAGTAATCCCTCCAATTGCAACAACCGGAATGTCAATAGACTCAGCGATTTCTTTTAAATCCTGCTTGGTAATTGATGGAGCATCATCTTTAGTTGCAGTTGGAAATAACGCACCGGTTCCGATGTAATCTGCACCGTCTTTTTGCGCTTTTTGCGCTTCTCCAATAGTTGCTGCTGAAACTCCCAGAATTTTATCTTTGCCAATTAATTTTCTTGTTATGTCACAGGGCATGTCACTTTGACCTACATGCACTCCCTCAGCATCAATAGCTAATGCCACATCGACCCTGTCATTAATTATTAGGGGGATGTTGTATTTTGCTGTAATTTCCTTTACTCTTAAAGCCAAATTATAAAAGTCCAGTGTTTCGGCAGTTTTTTCTCTAATCTGAACTACACTGACTCCACCTTTTATGGCTTCTTCTATTGTATTTAAGAATCTGTCAACATCATCGCTTTTATCAGTTACAAGGTAAAGGGATAAATCTATATCTTTCATAATATCATAATGTTTGATTTGTTTTTTAATGTTTCACTATCGGTTTTATAGAGATAATCAATTAGATATGCTCTAAATGAACCTGTGCCTTCATCATTTTCATCGACTTTTGCTCTTGCTCTTTCACCAGCAATATTCATTGCTAAAAGTGCAATAAGACTTCCTTCCAGTGGTGTTGCGCCGCCGATACATGTTCCAACAATAGATGACAGCATACAGCCGCTGCCGGTTATTAAAGGCATCATTTCATCTCCGTTATCAACAGCTATTGTTGTCTTGCCGTCGCTTAAAATGTCAATTGGTCCGCTAGCAAGTATTACTGTATTCAGTTTTGTAGCCAACTTTGATATCAGTTCTCCATTTTCTTTTAGGTTTTCTTCTGTAATGACATCTTCGATATTGGCGTCAACACCTTTTGCGAGGTTGGTTTCATCTAAGACATTTGACAATTTTGCAATTGCTTTGATTTCGCTCATGTTTCCTCTAATTGCTGTGATGTTGTGGTTTTCAATTAAATCCATAGTTGTTTTGTTTCTAAGTTCGGTTACTCCAACACCTACCGGGTCTAGCACTATTGGCGTGTTGGTTTTATCTGCGGTCGTACAACCAAGTTTCATAGCATTAATCTGGTTTTTGCTTAATTTTCCAATATTGATTACTAAAACGTCTGCGATTGTTACAACTTCTTCAAGTTCTTCAGCATCTTCAGCCATAAATGGTGATCCGCCTATTGCAAGAATCGCATTTGCACAGTCATTAATAGTTACTGAATTTGTAATACAATGTGTCAAAGTGTTTTTATTTTTAATATTTATTAAATTATCTTCGAGATTATTAATTAATTCAGTTTTATTTGTCATGATTATTAATTTATAATTTTGTATTATTTAAATTTTAGCGAATATATGTTGATTTATAGTAAAGTATTTAAATGACTTTTGACAAAACTAATTTTGTTATATAATATTAAAATATGCCTCGGTGGCTCAGTCTGGTAGAGCGCGAGACTTGTAATCTCGTGGTCGCGGGTTCAATTCCCGTCCGGGGCTTTTATTTTATGTTGTAAAAAATATTTTTTTCACTTTTGTGAAGAATTATCGTAACATTTATATACTTGTTAATATATACTTATAATTAGTATGTTATCTGCATGCTTTTTTGTGTGTGGGTCCGTAGGGTAGCTTGGTCGATCCTTTGGGCTTTGGGAGCCTGAGACTCCGGTTCA
>NZ_JAUNXI010000022.1 GCF_030539875.1 Methanobrevibacter sp. | reverse complement strand
ACAATTAATAATATTAACTGAGTTCTATTTCCATACTATTAAGTCTATTTTAAAGTCATATTTCCATGAACGGTTGTAACTACTTTTTTATATTTCCATACTATTAAGTCTATTTTAAAGATTTTTTTGAATATTAAATATGAAAAAATACAAACTTAATTTCCATACTATTAAGTCTATTTTAAAGTCGCAAAAATGGAAAAAATAAACAATGCTGAAAGTCATTTCCATACTATTAAGTCTATTTTAAAGTCTTTTACCCATGTATTGTAATCTTGCTTTAACACGATTTCCATACTATTAAGTCTATTTTAAAGCTTCCGAAAAAGAATTAATATCCATACTTGAATGGCATTTCCATACTATTAAGTCTATTTTAAAGTTATCTCGTCAGCAAGTGTTCGGTTTTCTTTACTCAATTTCCATACTATTAAGTCTATTTTAAAGTAAGTAATCATAATTTGATTCGCTTATTTGTATGTAATATTTCCATACTATTAAGTCTATTTTAAAGTTTACGTAGCGCCCGTTTGAGGGGGCTTTGGGGCAAATTTCCATACTATTAAGTCTATTTTAAAGTAAATATAATATCAAATGATGATATGCCAAAAGACAATTTCCATACTATTAAGTCTATTTTAAAGCCTGCCTGCTCCACTATGCAGGGCGGTCAAATTCCGATTTCCATACTATTAAGTCTATTTTAAAGTTTAAAAGTAGGTCTTTTTTGAGGTTGTTGAAATATATATTTCCATACTATTAAGTCTATTTTAAAGCAGCATTGTTTATTTTTTCCATTTTTGCGAGAAGAATTTCCATACTATTAAGTCTATTTTAAAGTATTTCATTAATCAAAAATATTGTAGTGTCATAATCAATTTCCATACTATTAAGTCTATTTTAAAGTGCGTCGAAAAATCCTTAGAACTAATAAAAGAAATACTAAGAATTCTCTAATAAGATAATTTTATTGTCCACCATTATTAATACTATCTATTTATAAAGGTGGACATTAATTACAAAATAAATAAAATGGGATTTTTTTCAATCCCTAAAACTTTTTTATCAAGATATTTGTAAGGAAATTTATAAATAATTATTGAATCTTCATCTTCATCAATTAAATTATCTAATTTATCTATAATCTCATTATATTGAGATTTAGTTACTTTTCCCTCAAAAACAGAATTTTGTTGCCAATGTAGATATGCTTTTAAAAATTTATGAACTTTATTTACTCGATCCACATTAATATCATATACAATTACAAGATACATTACCACCACATTTTAAAACTTTCATATTGTTTATCCTTCAAAAAATGTTTTATTAATTTATAACCTTCTAACCTAATTAGATACTTATAAGAAACTTTTTTATTTAATGTTTGATGCATTATTGTTGTTTCTAACTTCTTTTGATATTCAGATATAAAAATTTGTTTTCCTTTATCATTTAACAAACAACCAACATCATATGTAAAATGTTTTTTACTAAGCATATTATTATTGACTAATTTAAAAATAGTTCTATCAACAATTATCGGTTTAAAAATGTCAGCGAAATCCAATGATAAAGAAAATCTTCTCTCTGAGGGCTCATGTAAAAAACTAACAGATGGATGAAGATAAGTTTGATATAATTCAGATAAGACAGTCGTATATAATAATGAATTACCAAATGACAACAAAGAGTTTATTTCATCTATAGGTGGTCTAATTTCGCGTTTATTAAATGGAAATTTTCTTAAAATCACATTAAAACTTTGATAAAAATTATTCCAAATGCGACCTTCGCAACTCATCATTTGTGCAATATCGCCATCAATATTTTCTTTTTCAATATTTTCAATATATTCATCAAGATTTTTACCTTTTTTAGAATAATATTTCATTGTTTTAAGTATATTATGTTTAATACCTTCAACAAATTCTTTTGCAATATATTGTCTTTTTTTAACATCTAAATAATGTTCAGATTGTCGAACAACAACCAAACCAGAATTTAATTTAATTTTTGGATATAATGATCCTTCATAAAAACCATATTTATTAAAAAAATTAACAACAATACCTTCTTTCATTAAAAATGTTGAAGCTCCAGATTTAAGTGAAACTTTTCCAAAACAATTAATTTCGCTTATTGCATGAATCGGAATCTGTTTTTTATCAGTTTCATTTATAAAATACAATGTATTATCCTTTCTTGATAAAATACCATGAGATGTAATATATAACGGATTTTTCATAGCACTCACACCATACATAATTCATAAAATGAACATCTTTTGCAATAGGGTTGATTTTTAGCAATAGGAGGTCTATTCAAATTAGACACTTCCAAAATTCCTTTAATTATTTCTTCCATTTCATCAATAATTTCATTAGTTAAAAAAATTTCTTCTTTTTTTCTTTCCTTAGGATATACTAAAATACCTTTTATATTGGTTTGTATTAATTTTAAATTATATAAATAAAAATATAATTGATATTTTGCACCAATTGTTAATTTACTTGATTTTTTAATTTCAAAAATAACTAACTCTTCTCCCCGTTTAATAAAATCAAAAACCATGTTGTCAAGCCGAATTTCTTTTTTTTCTCTTTTATAAGAAGTTTCATGAAGAAACTTCCCAATTGAAATATCATCATTGTTATAATTCATATTAATCTGTTTAATATAAAACCATAATTCACGCTTGCATAACACATAATATTGAACCATAACTCCAGTTATATCTTCTTTTTTCATAATTATTACCAAATCATAGGTTCTTCATTTTCTAAAGAAATAAATCCTAAATCAGACTCATATTTTCTATTTAAATCACTTGGATATATCACGCCGATTTCATCATTATACAAATTTGTTGAACCAAATTTTTTCTCATCAACAGAAATTACATATTGATAAAAATTACTTTTAATTTTTAAAAATCTTTCTTTACGTTTAAAACCTGAATAATTTTCAAGAATAAATTTATATTGATTAAATATATTTACAGCTTCTTCATTAACACAAACAAAAACATCCATTTTATTTTGATTAGTTTCAATTAATTTAAAATTAGACGGAATATCATTAAATTTAAGATTATTCAAAATATTTTTAAGTCTATCATCGTCAAAACTACGTTGGGAAATTAATTCAAAGTATTTATTTGAAGTTTTTAAATTAAATTCTTTTTCACTACACTGATTTAAACCTTTTAATACTTCTTGAGTGGTATTGAGTAATAATTTTTGATAAACAAAACCAGAATATTGTTTTCCTTTTTCATTTATCAAAGAAATTACATTAACCAAACCTTTATCTTTCTTACCACTGCGATTACATCTACCCGCAGTTTGAATGATAGAATCTAAAGGAGCAAAATCACGATAAACGATATCAACATCAATATCCACACCGGCTTCAATTAACTGTGTGGAAATAATTATATTTTGTTTTTCTGAATTTTTAATAGCTTTAATCTTATTTAAACGGGTGATTGGAATAATATTAGTTGATAAATAAATTAGATTAATATCATTTCCAGCATGGAAAATACCATCATTATCCAAATAACATCCTTCATTATTTTCATTTAAATGTTCTTTAATAATTTTATATAATTCAACTGAAGAATCAATTGTATTTAAAACAACCATCATATCTTTATTTTTCTCTTTATCAATTAAGTTAATTAATTCATCTGCAAAATCAAAAAGTGAAATATTTTCTAACATGAAATTATACTCAATTCTATCAAATTTATTAAAATAATAGTCTATGTTTTCAACTAATGAAAGAATCTCGGTTTCATTGAAAATAAATGGCTGTGTTGCAGTCATTAATATTATCCAACAATTGTATTCATGAGCTAATTTTTTAAGTATTAGATTTATAATGCCCCAGAATTTATATGGTATTGATTGAATCTCATCTAAAATGATAATTGAATTAGCAATATTGTGAAACTTTCTTAAAAAACTATTTTTATTACCTATTAAACTATAAAATAATTGAATAAATGTTGTTATAATAAATTCTGAATTCCAACCCTCAATTAAAATTTTTGAATCTGAAATTTCATATTCCATATCCTCATCTTTAATATAGCTCATATCAGCAAGATAATTATGTTTTAAAAAATAGTTATTTCCATTTAAATTATTTTCATTGAAAATAGATTTAATTACATTTTCATTTTGATCAATAATGGATAAAAAAGGTAAGGAATAAATAATTCTTGCATTAATTCCCATTTCATCTTGGATTCTATTTCTCAATTTTAATACACTTGAAAGACCTGTTAATGTTTTTCCAATCCCTGTAGGTAAATTAATTGAATAAATTTTATTTGATAAATCCAAATTCATTATATTTTTATTAACTTCCAAATAAGCTTCCTCACGTATTTTATTAATACCCTCTAAATTAAAAGAATGATTTATTTTATAATCATCAACAATATTACTAGGAATAGATTCACGTTTTATAAAATTGCTTCCCGATGCATCCATTTTATCTGCATCCAACAAAACAGAATAAAATTGTAAAATTAAAAAATAATTATCAAAAGTCGCATCATATTCAAAGTCAAATAAATCATCAGAAATTCTTTCAGAAATTTTATCAATATTATCAAAAAATTCGTTAATATTAATATTAAACTCATTATAAAATAAATTTAAATCATAACTTAAATCAACCAAATCATTAATTTGATTATTTATTACTTTTGAATTAAATTTAATATCATGATAATCATCTAAGGTAGGAATATTTCTTATATTTCCGTGATGATGTAATACAACAATATAAGAAATTATAGATAAATTTTTATCAAACCTAACATTATTTTCTTTTAAATATTTGGATACTGCAAAATATGTAAATATTGCGGATAAAAACCCATGAGATTTATTTTCATTACTTTTACCCGTTAAAATATAATCTTGAAAAAAAGAAGTTGATTTAGCAAAATCATGAGACAAACCAATAATATAAGAAATATCACCAAATAATACGTTATTATCAAACGTTAATGAATAAAAAGAAGATCTTGAAAAATCTGCAACATTTTTCAAATGGTCTTCTAAAAATTTATTTGGATGAGATTTTAATTCAGTATAATGCAATTTTTTCATCTCCAATTAAATAAAAATCACCATTTTTTACTTTAATTGAATTAGCATTTTCTTCATAATAATATTCCAGGAATTTAGAAACAATTCTATCTGAATTCATAAATCCCGGGCTTTTAACTATCCCATATTTCTTTCCAGGTTCAATAATTAAATCAAATTTATTCTTTAATATGACTGAATCAATGTTAACATCATTCCCATTAGACATATTCAAATCAAATAAATCATCATAAGCTAATTTAAAATCAGCAATACACTCAGAAATTCCTAAACATGGAGTGAAAACTGATTTATGTTCGCTTAAATTACAATATAATTCTTCCATTAAACTATCATTATTTAAAGAAACATAAATTCTATATTTTACATCTTTTAAAAACTCTGCTTGAACTTGAACTCTTGGATTAGAATTAATATCAGATAATAAAAAACCTCCTTTTGTATTGATATAATTAAGATTAATATTAATTTTTTTAATTGGATTTAATATTCTCAAGCCTATTTTACTATTATCTTCATTAAAAATCTCATGATAACTACCTTTTTCTAGTCCCAATATTCCTGAAATTAAACCAGAAATTGTAGTTCTTGAAGGGAAAGGAAAAGTAATTGTAGAAGTAGAAGTGTAACCTCTTCTAAAATAGCCATAATCTCCCCATATATCAAAAGCTAATAGTTTTTTATTCATTTATTAAACCTCATAAATTAATTTCAGATGTTTCGATTCCAAAATCTTTAAACTTAGTTATTAGTTCAGCCATAGAATAATCTTTAAATTCGATATCTGAGTCAAATTTATAATTAATTTTATTAATTTTATCTCTATTTTCTTCAATAGCACTAATTAACGCAGATAAATCAACATCAAGCTCTGAAATTTTTCTTAATTTTTTGTCATCTTCAAAATCATGAGAAATAGAAATTTTATTATTCAAATCACCAATAAAGAAGTTATTTTCATTATATTCAATTTGAATTAAACATCTAGGAGATTGACCAAATTTAGAACGTGAAATTAAATTTTTAGTTCCATTCCAAATCCCATCTAATAATAGATAAATATCTTCTTCTTTTAATTTGGTTTCTTTAGCTGCATTTTCATTAACAATACCATAAAAACCAATTAAAGAATATGGTAAAATATATTCTTCTCTAAAAGTTTTTTGATCTTTACCTTTTCCAGATGCGAAAGCACCAGTACCTTTAATGTGTTGAATTTCAACTTTATTTAGAGATCTTCCCATTCTAAATTGAACCGGCCCAGTTAAAGTTACAGAACTGCTTTTATTTGTTTTACCTACTTTTACATCAATAGGTATTGTTGCACCAAAAAGTCTAACATCAATACACTGATTCAATATACAATTTTTTAGGTCATTTTTTGCTTCATCTAATGAATCATATTTTCCTTCAGTTGATGAATAATCATTTGCTCTTTGTTTTGCATCTTGAATATTGCCATTTTTATCTTGAATCTCTTTAATAAATATTCCTTGATTTTTAAAGTCATGTAAATAATCACGTATTGTTCTTTTAAATCTAACATCAGTCACAATGTTAATTTCTGTTTCTTCGTCCAATCTTGGTTTATTACCATCTAATGGATCACCATTAGGATTTGCATCTACAATGTCATATAAAAATAAAATTTCGGACCTATTCACTTAAATCATCTCCTTTTTCTTCATTTTTATCATAATTAGGTAAAGTAAAACCTAAAACAAAATAATAACTTGTTTCATCTCTATTTAATCCCCAATTATTTTCTGATTTTGCTAAATTCTTTGAAATTTCTTCTTCCAAATTCCTCATATATCCTGCATTATACTCCTGTAGTTTATTAATAACCATGGGGTATAATTTATGAATCTTTTTTTGATCTAAAGACAGTCCCCACAGTTTATTATAAAATGGAGTTGAATGTAATTCATTATATTGTATATTCATTAATTTTCTAGTTAATACACCTAATAAAAAAGTAGCTTTTTTAGAAGGTGAGTCTAAAATTAATTCTATATTAAATTCCTCATTATTTGAATCCATAATTTTTCCTCCTTTAATTAAATTTAAATTATTAAATAATAACAATAACATTAATGATTTCAAAACAGAAATTTTAATTGCCTTTTTTTCATCGTTACGCCAATTTAATCTTATTTTATCCATAAATACTGACATTAAAAAATTATAATCTAATTTCCTATTACTAATAACATTAACAACAGAATCAATGTAGAGTTTTCTAGAAAAATCATTTATAAAGTCTCTTAAAAATCGTTTATACCAATTATTTGTAGCACAAGGATACTTTTTCTCATTTTTATTTATTAATTCTATGAAATTACCTTCATGTTTTTCATTAAAAATTAATTTAAGATTTTTTTCCTTGAAGAAATCATACTCATATATTTTTAATTGAGCATCATAAAGAGTACTTAGCCAAGAAGGAATAACACTTTCAACAAATGCTAAAATATCAAAAGCATTATTCGACGATTGATAAAATAGAAATTTAAACTCAGCAATGTCATCAATTCTTTTAACAATTCTAAACAATTTATTTTCAATATGAATCAAATCTGCTGAATCTAATTTATCATCATTTTTAAATAATTTTAGTTTATTATAAAAAATATCAAAGTTATTTTTCAAATCAAATAAGAAATTAGGAATAACAAAATAGTTTAAACCAAATTCAGAGAAATTTAAATATTCTTCAACAAAATTTTTACCAGCATTTAAATATATCGCACAATCATCACAAATTGGTAATAATTTCCATTGATTTTTAATATCATATCCTGGAACATTACCCTTTTTTTCAGGTGTAGAAAATGCAAATCCTATGGAACTAGAAACTAATCCATATACTTCTTTATTTTCACCACATAAAGAACAAACACCTTCACCTTTTATTTGCTTTTTATTACCATAATATTTTTTTAATGAATCATTAATTAGAATATCTCTAAAGTAAACATAATCATTTAAATAATTAATTTTTCCATTATTGATAACAATTGAAATAAGAGTATTCCCCTTAACATTAATACTATCAACAACCATACTTAAATCATTGAAAATCTTCTCTTTGTTATCCAAAATTTCATTATTTAACTTTGATATAAATTCATTATCCTTATTATTTTCAAACCATTTAAGAAATTTTATATTAAATGTAGTCTCTAATGTCTTACCTAATAAACAAGAGGGAGTAATATTAGTTCCTCTAGATGACCCTTTTTTATAAAGATATTTAACTTTATTTTTTGAATCATAATCTTCTTGGTAAACTTTATTATAAATAATGTTTCCATCATATTCTTCAATAAATTCAACTAAAACTACAGCACCAATTTTTTTATTATCCAAAAGTACATCAATCTCATCTAAACCTTCTTTTCAATGTATAATTTACCCAAGTTATATAAAGCATCAAGCAAAATTATCACTTCCTACAGTTTAAAAAACCAAAACCTAAACTATTTTTCTCACCAAGCCCATTTTCAAATAAAAAATTATAAAAATCTTTATTTTGAGTTGTTAAATTAAATTCTAAATTTTTCCATAAACTGCCAATAACTATAAATTTATTATTATTCTTTGTTAATCTTATTGAAACTTCCCTTCCAAATTCAAAGTTTGTAAATAACTCCGAATCTAAATTAAAATCATAACCATAAAAAGCATTATATTTTTTAATAGCATTATCTTTAAGTCTTTCAAAAAAGAAATTAAAATCAGGATTTTTTTTAAAAGAATAATATTGATTATTTTTATTATCTTCAAATAAAACGATAGGTGTTGATGAGATAAACTTTGAACAATTTTTGTTAGTTAACAATTCAATTTTTAATAACTCCATCTTATAATTTTTCAATCGAAAAAAAGTTTTATTTTTTAATTGTTTATACAATGATTTAATCAATTTATCATTAGGCGATGATATTATTAACTTTTTCAAGGTATTTTTTTCAAAATCGGAAACTGGAAAAATATTTGAAAAATTAAAAAATTTAAACCCTACATTATCATGATAATCATAAAAAAATGAATCATTTTCTAAAATCGAATAGATAAAACCTTGAATAGTATATTTATCAATATCCGAATATTTAATCCTCTCTTTTGGTTCAAATTTAATCATTAATCTAATAATTTCACCTTCACCATAATTGTAATTGTTAATATATTGTTAATAAAACTATTTAAATCTTTTTTAATTTATGAGTCTGATGACTGCCAATTTGCTTGTTGATTTTTTTATCCAATAAGTAATTCTATGAATTATTTGATCCAAATATGCCTATCAATATTTTAAATTTTCATTTTTTTGATTTTAATAGCATATTTCAATTATATTTTTCTTATGGTTTTTGTTCGCTCTAATTTTTTGTAATGTTTTTTTGAGAAAATGTAAGTATTTTTTGTAGTTTAAGAAAAAATACTTTGTTATGTAACTTTTTAAAGATTTTTAAAAATTTTAATATTAGTTGAACCTTGTAGAAACCATACCAAAATTTAAGACAACATCAATTTATCTGCTTATTTTAATCAATTAATACTTTAAAACCCGTTATTTTTAGTTTTGACATATTTTATGCATTTTATTTGTACACTTGAATTTTTTTCTTCGTGAAAAAGATTTTTCATAACTCTTTGATTTTAATTTTAAGGGTTTTATTTACATTAATCTTTTACACTTAAAATTATACTTAATATTATTTAAAATAAGTAATAATAAGTTATAAAAATAAGAATTGATAATCATTAATGATATGTACGCTAAAACTTCGTGGAAATTTTTCCATTAGATTGGTAAAAAATAATTATATAATCCCCATCTGCTTGTCTTAGAATAGCTAATTATAATATAGATACTGAAATTGCAGAGCTTTCAAGCCACACAATCCATTAACTCCACTTATAATCAGCACTGCGCATAATCATTTAAACAAGCTTAAAAAAACATGACCCCAACTAACAAAAAGAAAAATAAGACTGAAATGAAAATTTAGAAATCATTAAATTTACTTTTCCATAAATTCGACAATTTCTTCACCGGTTTCAGTTAAACGGTAAAGTCTTCCGCGTTTTGCCTCTTCATTGATGCATTCTATAATTCCGGATTCCTTTAAATCCCTCAAAACATTGGATATATGGTTTTTCCTGATTCCAGTATCCCGAGCAATTTCAGCGGGTATTTTCACATCATCCTTTAGTGATTTTACTGCTTTTAGCCTATATGATGATATGTTGACATAAGCATACTTTTTTAATGTTTCATCATTAATAATACCACGACCTAATAATATTTTACTAACAAATAGCATATAATATTTTAGGTTCTGTGGCAAAATCACTCTTCAGTCCAGATTTTTACGAAATCTTTTGCATCATGAATATGTTTTCCAAGAACGGCCATGCCTTTTTTAAAAACAGCTCCTGAGCATAATTTTTCAAGGTCATCTTCACTTGTGCCAAATCCGCTTCCTTCATGAGTTACAAATGGCTTTACAACCTTTCCGGTGAAATCGAGCTGTTCTAACTGAGTCCACATCGGCATCGGAAGTGTTCCGCACCAGTTCGGATATCCGATGAATATCTCATCATACTGTGAAATATCCCTTAATGCCTCTTTAAGTTCAGGCCGTGCGTCTGATTCTTTTTCTGCTTTAGCGATTTTTCCGCATTCGGCATAATCTTCAGGATATTCATTTTTCGCCTCGACTTTAAACATCCTAGCTCCGGTAAATTCCCGGATATACTCGGCAATTACTTCTGTGTTTCCTTTTTCGGCATGTTTAATTTCGCCTGAAAAGTAATTTTCACCACTTCTTGAAAAGTATATTATTAGTTTAGACATGTTAAAACCCGTGTAAAGTAATATTATTCTTTAATTGAACGTGCAAGTGCTGCACCTTTCTCAAATGCCTCTTCAAGTACATCTTCGTCCGGTACGAATAATACGTCCAGTGTGTCAGTAACATTAAATCCGGCAGCTTCAAGCTCTTTTTCAAGTTTGGCCACTGCTCCTCCGCCCCATCCTTTAGATGAAAATACGAGTGCGTTTTTTTCACTGCCTGTTCCTTTGAAGTTAACGCAGTCAAGCCAGTACATCATGTTTCCTATTCTAGGGAATGGCTTGTTCATCATTGTAGGCACACCAAGTGCAATGGCTTTTGAATCCAGAATGTCGGTAATCACATCATCAGGTCCGTCTTCCTGCATGTAATACATTCTGACTTCAACTCCTTCGCTCATAATTCCCTCAGCGATTTGGAAAGCCAGTTTTTCAGTTGAATGGTGCATTGTATCATAAATTACAGTGATTTTGTCATTGCATACTCCGGAACCCCACTCTGAGTATTTTTCCAAGATAGGTGCAGGATTAGTCCAGATTTGACCGTGGCATGGTGCAATCATTTTGATTTGGCTTACCAGGTCTGCATCAATCAGTTCCTGCAGTTTCATTCTAAGCATTGGGGAGCCTAAAGTTACAAGATTTGCATAGTATTTTTGAGCCTGCCTTAGAATTTCATCTACATTGTAGTCTGTATCCAATCTTTTGGAGTGGCACACGTGTTGGCCGAATGCGTCATTTGAAAACAGTATTCCGTCTTCGGCAAGGAAGGTGAACATGCTGTCAGGCCAGTGAAGCATCGGTGCTGATATGAATTTCAGGGTTCTGCCGCCAATATCTATTTCATCACCAGTTCCAACGGGAGTAATTTCCAAGTCTGAGAAATTATGGTATTGGGCTTCCAGGAAATTAATGCAGTTTTGTGATGCATATATTTCAGCATCGGGATTATATTTGTCGATAGTTTCCCTCAAGTATGTTGAGTGATCCATTTCAGAGTGGTTTTGAACAAACACATCAATTTTAAATTCCTTTCCTTCCTGTTTAAAGGCATCTTTTACTCTTGCATCAAACTGGTCAAAAAGACCTGTATAAACATTGTCAATTAATACAGTTTTTTCTTCGCCGAATACCAGGTATGCATTGTAGGTAGAACCAGGAATTCCGTATCCGTGAAAAGTTCTGCTGTTCCAATGAAGTACTCCAACCCAGTATACGCCGTCGGCTATTTTAAATGCTTTTGCTTTCATTCTCATACCTCAAAAAAATTTTAACTATATAATAACTTTATATTCAATGTATTATATAAAATATATTATATTTAAATAATCAGAGGTTATATTTTGAATAAGAGAATCGATTTGCATATGCACAGCCTGTTTAGTGACGGGGAACTATTGCCTTCCGAACTTGCAAGAAGAGCGCTTAAACTGAACCATGAAGTAATAGCCATTACGGACCATGTTGACTGGTCAAATGTCGAGTCCATTCCGGCAATTCAGGACGCAATTGACGATATTAATGCCAACTGGGACATCACCGTTGTTTTAGGCGCAGAGGTTACACATGCCCCTGTCGAGTCCATTGACGGCATTGCCAAAAGGGCAAAAGAGCTGGGAGCTCAAATAATCGTCGTTCACGGGGAAACATTAAATGAGCCTGTAACTCCAGGAACCAACCTTGCCGCAGTCAAATCCGAACATGTTGACATACTGGCACATCCCGGCCTGATTAGCAGAAAGGAAGCAGAACTTGCACTTGAAAATAATGTCTATCTCGAGATTTCCGCCCGTAAAGGCCACTGCCTTGGAAACGGGCATGTGGCAAACACTGCAAGGGAAGTTGGAAACAATTTAATCGTCGATACAGATACCCACGCGCCGGGAGACATCATTACCTTTGAAAAATCATATGAGATTGCACTGGGTGCAGGTTTGACCCACAGCGAAGCAATGAAAGCCATTGTTGACAATCCCCGCCAGCTGCTGAAAAGCAAAGGAATTTTATGAAAGCTCCATGTCTTTTAAAAATCATCCGAAAAGATTTAAATCACTTAAATAAAGATATAAACGATACAGACAGGCTTGCAAGATATAACCTAAAGACATATGATGAGATATTCTCTGGGAAATTAAAAAAAGATTTTGAAATTGATGATAAACTGACTGAAAGCTTCATTAAAGATGTTGACTTTTATTTTGACAGGTATGAGGCAGAAAACAGAGAATTTATTAAAAACATTTCACCCTACCTGGCGCTAATAGCTGAAAAGCCCATTAATCCATTGCGAAAATAAAGATGATTTGGTGTATTTTTCACAATGCATACTATGCAAAATCAAGGCAGAATACGCTGATGATGAAAATTCGCTTTGCAGGTACTGCGTCTGCAGGGAATTATTTTAATACCCTATAGGTTAAAATAAGGTCTTTATCCAGAGCGTATGAATCTGTAAGTTCCAGTTTTACCGCATCGTCCATCTGCTCAAAACCTTCACCGTCAAAGAATGTTTTGGCATTGGCTCCGCCCACCACCATAGGTGCAACGCATATTCTTATCTCATCAATAAGGCCTGCCTTTATCATGGAAAAGTTTAGGGTTGATCCTCCTTCAAGCATTAATTTTTCAATCCCCTCCTCGTGAAGATAGCTCATAAATGAGACCAGATCAACTCTGGTGGAACCTGAATAGAAAAATCTGACTCCTTTCCTTTTAAATGTTTCATACTTTTGTGATGATTCAATCTCATCCTTATACTCTCTTGCACAGGCGAGGATTGTTTTTGCATCCCCGTTTGTGATTCGGGCATCAGCAGGAGTTCTTCCTTTACTGTCAACTACAATACGTACGGGATTGTCCTCAGGCCCAGCATCGATTTTGTGAACAGTCAGTCTCGGGTCATCTGCAATAACCGTTCCGATTCCAACCATGATTGCGTCACATTCCTTCCTAAGTTCATGAACCCTCTTTAAATCCTTTTGGCCTGAAATGTTTGAACTTCCGGTTTGGGTTGCGATTTTACCGTCTAAGGTCATAGCTGCATTCAGTATTACATAAGGCCTCATCAAATCACCTATATATAATAGAACATTTCCTTAATCTGTAAAAAGTTTACAAGAGTTTTGTTTTCAATGATTCCAGGCATTGTTAATGCTATTGCAATACCTATTACGCCGAAGATTAAACCGATGGCCCAGATTATTCTCACGGCATCCTTTTCTGCAATCGGTTTTCTTAAAATCAATCTGATTAATGATTTAAAACCTGCATCAGGCCTTACCAATTTGCCGTCCTCATTTAATTGGGTTGGTCTTTGCTGCTGACGGTTCATAAAACCTGCTGAATAGAACTTTAAAGCCGCATCAATAATGTTCGGCATCAATATGACAAATGCAATTAATTTTACACGTCCGATAAATGCGATACAAACGATTGCAGCACCAATGATTAGTGTGCCGGTGTCACCAGGAAATATCTTTGCCGGATATCTGTTGAAGTAGAGAAATGCGATTAATGCCCCAAGCATACTCATTGAAATGATTGTTACATCGTATTTTCCAAGAATGATACATGCCAATGTAAGTGAGGCCATTGAAATAATTCCAAGTCCTGATTCTATTCCGTTTAATCCTGCAAGCATGTTTGTCAGGTTAGACCCGATTGAAAGTGCAATCGGAATTGTAATCAGGTATAGCAATCCCACATTTGGAGGTGCCGCCCACATTAACGGAAGGCCTGCTAAAAACAGCAAAGAGAATTTTTCCTTTGAAGACAGCGCAAGCAGATCATCAGCTATTCCGATTAATCCGACAAGCAGTATTACAACAAGAACAATTACAAGTTTAAACGCAAGAATATCGTGCATGTATATTCCTGAAAACATTCCCATAATAAATCCGAAAAGAATTCCAAATCCTCCCATCTCAGCAACGACCGGCTTCCATGATTTGTGAATGTCCTTTCCAACAATATCAGCATTTTCAAGTTTTTGTATAATCCTCGGCATAGACAATCTGGTTACAAAAAAAGATAGTAGACCACAGATTATGGCTATCCCATATAAAGGAATTTGCGGTAAAATCATCATAATAAGATATTTAAAACTCATTATTAAAAAAAGTAGTTATTTTTTATTTAAAATATAATAGACACTTCTAAGGGGAATATCAAGTTTTCGGGAAATTTCACCGGCAGTGAGTCCCTCTTTTTTAAGTTTTACAACTTCATCATGGTCATGTTTTCTCTTTCTGTTGTCAAACTCCGCGCTGCTTTTTTTTAAAAGATAGTAAACCCTGCTTAGTTTCATGTCCAGTTTATGGGCAATTTCCTTTGGTTTTAATCCTTCATTTGAAAGCTTTAAAACCTCAAATTCAGCTCCATTGCTCTGGCTTTTGGCACCCCAGTTATACTGCTTTTTAACTTCAATGTCCAACTGCTCCAAAGCATCGATATAGACAGGTGAAGTCCTGTTGTATATGCTTGGAGAGCAGGTGATTAAAGACAAGTTAGGGTACTTTTCTATTAATTCCACAATAATTGCAGAACTCAGGGCCTTTGTAATATGAATTGTCGTTGTTTCCTCATCCATATAATCACTATTTCTTAATTAAATCCAGGAATTTCTTAGATTTGTCGCTTTTCGGATTTCTGATATTGTCGATGTTTTTTAATTCCTTTTTAACTCTTGATTCGTTAATGTTAAACGCGTTGCTGATGATTTCCAAATCAATATCTGAATTTTCATTTATTAAAGCTGCTCCAAGAGCAACACTGTTAAACTTGATATTGGAGTTTTTGATGAGTTTTTCAAATTTGAATTTCTCGTATAACAGAAGGTCCATTTCATAAACAGGAATTATCTTAATAGAGGTAAATTCGTTTAGGGTTTCTATTACTTTTGCATGTGTTGTCTGGAATACTTTTCTCTGTTCCCTGTCCAGTTCCACCCGGATATATGGAAATGGGCCGATGTCGATTTTACGTGAATTGTTGGATGTTGTAAGATAATATCTGAAGATGTCCCATAAAATCAGGGTAGAGGCAATGTTTTTCAATATGTTTTTAAAGATATTTTCCCGTACCTTCAAATCGCGGCTAAGAGACCTTTTTATATTTCCGAATCGGTCATAAAAACCAAGGCGCCTGAAATTCTCGTTAATCTGATTGTTTCTCCATCTGTCAATAGCTTCAGTATCGTAAGGGTCTATGAAGTCGGGAATCTCATTTTTATATTTGTCCAGGATTTCGTCGTATCTGTTGATACGCTTGAAATCTGTCAGCCTTCTCTTTAAAATTTCATCCTTAATGTTTTCTATTATCTCATTGCCGTATCTTACATAAGCGATGGCCAGTGCTGTTCGGGCGTGCTTATCGTCGATGATTGCCGGTTTTGTTCTGTGAAACCTCAAAGCCTCTATCCTTACATCCTTTCCATAAATCCTTCTGACTTCATCCTCATAGTCATTTATATATTCGGAATCCAATGTGATGTTTTTTCTAATCAGACGGTTGTTTTTATCTCTGAACCGGATGACGAGAGCTATTGTTTTAACTACTCCTCTGCGTTCCTGTTTTAGAATGTTTAAAACCTGCTTTAAGGAGTCTCTGCCGCTGGCTCCAAGTTCGCTTCTGAGAACCATATAGTTTCCGGACAGGGGCAGGTACGGAATTATTTCTATTCTATGTGTTGCCTCTTTTTTTATTTTAAATGTAAATCCTGTGCTTGAGCAGCTGCATCTTGCATCCATCTGTTTATATTCGCTCATGGAATACTTCTTATAGCATGAATTGCATTTAACGTATCCGAACTGTTCGAGATTTCCGATTGCGATTTTATGTGAGTCAATAGCTGATTTTACCCTGTCAAGAATATTTTTCTTGGCGTTTGCCTTCATTCTAAATATCTTATTATGGCGGCTGCTTTCAGCAATCTCCCCCATATCCACATCGCCAACGGATTTTGTGCCGTATTTGCTTAAGGATGTGAAAGGAGTGGTGTATCCCTGTGCATCCATATCATCTTTAAGGCTTTGTAAGGTGTCCAGTCTGTCATCTAGCTTAAAATAGAGATTTTTGAAATTATCAAAATCTTCAATATTCTCAAGACTAATTGAATCATTTGATATTTCTTTTAAAAAGGTCTCGGCTTTATTTACTAGGACAGATTCTGGCATTTTAATCTAATTATTGAATTCTTTCGCCTACTTTTCCGTTTTCATCCGGAGACAATAATGCGCCGGATTTGCCTGTTGCAAGAACCATACCTTCTGATAATGTTCCAAACAATTTTGCCGGTTGAAGGTTTGCAACAACACAGACTTTTCTCCCAACCAATTCTTCAGGTGAGTAGAATTTTGCAAGTCCTGCAACGATTTGCCTAGGTTTATCTTCGCCTATGTCGACCTGAAGCTTTAATAGCTTGTCAGATTTTTCTATTTTCTCAGCTTCTTTTACCTGTCCAATTTTAATTACAACTTCATCAAATTGATCTATACTAATTAAATCACTCATATTTTCATCTTCTTTTTTAGTTAAGTTTTTTTGCAGTTTCTCTTTTTGAAGTTCGATTTCTGCGTCTTCGATTTTTTTAAATAAAGGTTTTGCTTTGTTGATTTCATATCCTGCAGGCAGGAAAACAGATGCGTCCTTCCACTGGGACAATTCATCAATGTTCAATATTTTAGCTATCATATCCGCTTTGGTCGGCAAATATGGTTTTAAGGTGTATGCCAGCGCTTTAGCCAACTGGTTGGATAGATATAGGCAGTTAGCCGCTTTTTGCATATCCTCTTTTACAGCCTTCCACGGTTCCTGGTCGTTGAAATACTTGTTTCCTTTTTTAGCCACTCTGAATATTTCAAGGAGACCTTCCCTAAATTCAAAATTGGAGATGCATTCCCCTGCTTTAGCAGGCATCTCTTCTATGGCTTTTCTAAACTCCTCATCTTCAGCTGACGGATTTGCATATTCAGGGATTTTATTGTCAAAGTATTTGCGGGTGAATGTAAATGTTCTGTGTAAAAAGTTTCCGATTACATCAGCCAGCTCATCATTGTTTCTTTTTTGGAAATCATCCCATGAAAAATCTGAATCCTTATTTAAAGGAGCGTTGATTGTCAGGAAATATCTGAGCAAATCAGGACTATAATCCTTTACAAAATCAGCAATCCAGATAACCCAATTTTTACTTGTTGACATTTTTTCCCCTTCAAGAGACAAAAATTCACCTGCATAAATCATATCAGGCAGTTTGCAGCCATATGCCTTTAACAGACCAGGCCAGAATATTGAGTGGTGATAAATGATGTCTTTACCTATGAAGTGAACGACATAGTCATTCCAATACTCCTCCCATTTCCTGCCAGACTGGTCTGACCATTGTGATGCTGAAGAGATATAACCCAAGAATGCTTCAATCCAGACGTACAATACTTTACCTTCAGCCTCATCAAGAGGTACAGGAATACCCCAATCCATATCTCTTGTTAAAATCCAGTCATTCAATCCTTCTTTTAGCCAGTTGGATGCATAGTTTTTAACATTTGCCGGAAGGCACTCGTTATTGTCAATGTATTGCTTTAAGTCATCCTCGAATTCAGAGAGCTTAAATGCATACTGATAGGTATCCTTAATTTCAGGAGCTGTGCCGCAGGTAATGCAGTGAGGTTCATCAAGTTCTGTTGGGTCAAGAGCCCTTCCGCATTTCTCACAGTGATCACCACGGGCTTCAGCACCGCAGACAGGACATAATCCTTCAACATACCTGTCAGGAAGGAATTTATTACAATTAGGACAGTACAGCTGCTGCAAATCCTGTCTGTAAATCAGTCCATTTTCATAGAGCTCCTTAAAGAAGTCTTGAGCTATCCTGTAATGTTTCTCATCTGTGGTTCTTGTAAAATTATCAAGTGAAATGTTCATTGACTCTACATCACGAACAATCATATCATGGTATCTTTTTGAAATTTCAATCGGTTTTTTATTTTCCTTATCTGCTTTAACGGCAATCGGCGTACCATGCTCGTCGGTGGCGCAAACCATCAGCACGTCATTTCCAATCATACGATTGTATCTTGCATAAATATCCGCCGGCAAATAAGTAGAACGGATATGGCCTAAATGACATGGGCCGTTTGCATAAGGAAGTGCACATGAAATAAAAATTTTTGACATTTATCTAATCCCCTTATTTAAATTAAACATTTGATAATATGTAATTCATCTATAATAAAATTAGCTTTTTATATTAATTTTTTAGTGAAAATTCATGATTTTGATTTTAATGATAATCCGATTGGATTACCCTGACTTCATCAAATGAAAAAAACAGATTATTGAAACTTTAAGCTGCCAGCAGAGGCATAAACTTATCAATGAAGGAGGTATCCGGATATGATATTCATTGCCAAAGGTATTTTAAAACTCACAAAACCGAATCCCATTTAAAATGCAAAACAAAGTAATTATTGGTTTTAAAAATGAGTTAGCTATTTAAAATATAAAATAAAAAACTAAGAAACATGACTGAAGTTTCTTATATTAACCCATTATCCAACGAAGGACGGACCATCATTCGCAGTTACGGTGATTTAAATCAGATATTCAGTGAAGATGAAACTTTAATAGATATCTGTACCCATACTCCAAATCAGAAGATTTCAGATGAATCTTTTATCCCGAAATCATACTATGACCTGGCATTTAAACGTGTCCAATGGGCAATTGAGAAGAAAAACAACAGAAACTTCACACAATCCGAATTCGAATTTCTAACAAACAGCGATTTATACACTCAGGATGTAGTTACATTCCACATCCTATGCCAGGCAATAGCCATTCAATTTAATGTCGGATCGCCTGAAACAAGGTTATTTGTTGAATCACAGGGAACACTCATTATTGAGCGTCTCTCCAAAATACCTCCAATGACAAGAGCCGAGATTATAGA
Organism: Methanobrevibacter sp.; assembly: GCF_030539875.1. Classification (NCBI taxonomy): domain Archaea; kingdom Methanobacteriati; phylum Methanobacteriota; class Methanobacteria; order Methanobacteriales; family Methanobacteriaceae; genus Methanobrevibacter; species Methanobrevibacter sp. Next base: position 12,495 of record NZ_JAUNXI010000022.1, on the reverse strand, counting down.
TGAAGTCTTAAATGAAGTTAAAATTGACGGCGCCATAAGCTGGAAATCACTTAAAGAGATAATAGCTTCAAAAAAGCTTAAATTAACCGATTTGTTAATAGATGATGGAGATATAATACTTCAGCAGGATGATTTTATAGAAAGGTTTTCAGGAGAATTTCATGACAGAAACCCCGAGAGAATGTACAATATTCTAATTGGAGATAAAGTTAAAGAGCAGATTCTCTCAAGGTTAATCATGCAGAAAACCGAAGAATACATCAAAAGAATTAAGGAAATGTCTGCAAGAGTTGAAATACATCCGGCTATTTTAAAAATCAGTGAAGAATTAAAGAAATTCATTCCAGATGAAATAAGCAAATACAACCAGTATTATGCAGGAAGCGGCGGAATCTACGGCAGCGTCAAAGGAGGAAAATTAAATCCCGATGCATTTCCTCCATGCATCCAGGAAACAGTTAAAGGAGTGTCTTCAGGAGGACGTAACGATGCAATTGTGCTTTTATTAACATCATTTGCATCATATGCAAGACTATATCCAAGAATTTTTGCATCAGATGAAAGCGTTAAAGTTTCAGATATGGATCCTGATTTAAAAATTACGGAAAACGAGATTTTGCCTCTGATTTTTGATGCAGCAGACAAATGCAGCCCGCCTCTATTTGACGACCAGCCACAGGAAAAAATTAACATCATATCAAAGCTTGGTTTTGGAATGCATGAAAGATTAGACATCAATCATGAGGGGGAAACAAAATGGTATACTCCAATGAGCTGTGAGAAAATAAAAATACATCTGCCTAACCTCTGCCATCCGGACAAGTCCTGTAAGGGAATAAACAACCCTCTGTCATGTTACGGACGTAGAAAATACCAGCTTGACAATGCTCCTAAAGACGAATCATAAGCTGTTTTGTGAAAACATAAATGGATTGTGATTTTCATAAATCGCATCATAATATTTATTCAAAATGGCAGATTCCCACATGTTGTAGTTATCTCGTTCTGTTTTTTCAAATTGATATGCCAACAGTCCGATTTTGCGCTCATCTTCATCAATGCCCTTTAACCGGCAGAATTCAGATATGATGTCCGGAATATATTCGCTTGGATCGCTGCTGCTGAATTCTAAAAAATCCTCATATTCTTCATTTGAAAAGAAATCTTCTTCATCAACAGGGTCTTCATGAGATTCGATAGTGAACAAATCAATATAAACATTATCTATAAATGAAAGGTCGTTTAAATCTATTCCGACTCCATAGACTTTACCGTTTTCTAAATTTAACCTGGTATGACCTGTTTTAATTCCGCACTGCCAGTTTTCATAAGCGGGTTTTACGATTTCTTCAGGTGTTAAAGCTGATAAGATAACTTTTAATTGCTCGACTCCGATTACTTCAACTATATCTTCCATGAAAATAGTTTAATCATTATAATTAATAAAAGTGTGTGAAAAAATTACTATGCAAATGCACACTTACCCAATAAATAAATACTTTAAGAAAGTAATTTATAATCATGTTCTCTAAGGCTACACTTAAAGAGAGAAGACAATATTATCGTGAAGAATGGTCTGTTAAAGACTTGCCAGACTTCATATCTGCTGATTTAAAAAAAAGGGAATTCGGTTTTGACCATAACGGAAGAGGACCCAATGACAGATACAAGGTATTTAGAGGAAGTGAGTCTTTAGGAAAATTCTTAAAATACAAAGCTCCCTTTGCAGCTTACATATCAGTGGCATTCTACAATAATCCGAAACGAAGAGGAGACTGGCTGAAAGCCGAGTATATCTTTGATGTTGATGCAAAAGACATTCCGATTAGAAGCTGCCAATGTAACGGAGTTTGTGAAACTTGTCTTGGTGAAGCTTTAGAAATTGTCAACTCCTTAATTGACACGCTACAGTCAGATTTGGGTCTTAAAAACATACATCTGATTTATTCAGGAAGAGGATACCACATCAGGATTTTAGATGAGGAAATGATGCTTGCAAACAGCGAACTTAGATCTGAAGTTTTAAAATATGTTGCAGGTGCCGAAGTTCCAAAATCCCAGTTTATGAATTCCGAAGTTTCAAATCAGAGCTTTAACTTTGAGCATTTCACGATCCCGATCGGTTATTCAAAGATTTTTACACAAAAGGTAAAATATAATATTCTGCATTTAGTTGGAAATGAAAAAATTGACGGAATTAATCCTAAACTGATGAAGGACATAATAGCTTCAAGACATCACCTTGAAAATGATGACTGGGGCTATTTCAAAAGGGATATCGGCCCCAGAAGATACAAGAATCTTGTTGAGGCCATGGCACGCGTCAATTTATCAACTATTGATGCAAAAGTATCAATTGATTTGAAAAGAATTTTAAGGCTTCCCTCCTCACTCCATTCAAAGGTAAGTATGAAATGTATGGAAGTTAAGGACAGGGAAAATTTTGACCCCTTTGACAAGGCGGTTCCTAAATTTGTATATGAGAGAAAAGGTGTATAATATGGATGAAGTTTTAAGAGATATACTTAGAAAAAATAAGTATTTTGAAGAAATAAACGAAAACAGATTTATTCCCGAGTTTTTGGGATTGATTGTTAATGGCGTTGTAGTATATCATGTTAATTGGATTGACATTATTGAAAAAGAAGTAATATTTATGCATAAAGATATTCAAACACATCCCATAGCTTCACTTGTATTGGAAAACCTTAATTCATTAATGATTATCACTAACGACGGAATAAAAGAAGTAATATGATTAATTTAACGCTTTATCGCTTTCAAGACATTTTTCCTTTATTTTCTCAGAGATTTCTTCAGCTGACCCGTCAGCCGGCACAACAGTCCAATTGTAAGTGAATTTCTGTGACCTTAAACGGTTTTTTTTAAGGGATTCAATATTTTCAAACATTTCAATATCTTCGCTGCGGCTATTAATTCTTCTGAGAGATTCTTCAGGAGTGATATCTAAAAAGAACATGCAGTCGGATGTTGGAAGAACGAATGCCACGATTTTATATATTATTGTATTTATTGCATCCGGAAGATACATTACAGCCAAAATGTATCTTGAAAAAATCAGCACGTCAACATCATCGCTATGACTATATTTTACAACTGACCTGACCGCATCAAGGCCATAATAAACTGTTGCAAGAAAATGGTTGAACTTGCCTCTTTTTAATAGTGCCTTTTTCGATTTTCGGCCAAATCGGTTATCACTGCAGGGATGGGACCTGACAACCACATCACGGCCCTGTTTTTCATACATTTCAGCCAGTAGCCTAACCTGCGTATCCTTACCTGATCCGTCCAACCCGTCAATGACAATAAATTTATTCATTTAAGCACCAGATTACTGAATAGGATAAAACTCAGTGTACTTGGAATTCCTCTCAATCGGATTTCTGTTTAAATCTGTAACAAGTCTGCTTAGAGAATCAATTGATGCTTCAACCCCATCAGGTGCACCTGAGGCTTCTGACAATTCATCGCCACCCAATGTTCCTCCAAGGTCATTAGCACCGGCAGTTAAGGATACCTGAGCAAATCTATAACCCATCTTTACCCATGATACCTGGATATTCGGGATTAAATCTCTAAGCATCAATCTTGAAACGGCATATAATTTTAAATCCTGTGTTCCGGTAGCTCCAAAGTTTGATTGTCCCTCTAAAAAGATTGGCGAATACTCATGCATAAATGTCATTGGGATAAATTCTGTAAATCCATGTGTTTCTTCCTGTATTTTTCTAATGATGTCGATGTGTTCTACCCTTTCTTCTATAGTTTCGACATGACCATACATGATTGTTGCAGAACCAGGAATGCCCACTTCATGAGCTGTTTTAACAATGTCTATCCATTCTGCAACACTTACTTTTTCAGGACAAATAATTTCTCTTGAGCGGTCGGTTAAGATTTCAGCAGCAGTGCCTGGCAGTGTGTCAAGACCTGCATCACGCAGTCTCTCACATCCTTCAGCAATATCTATTCCGGACACCATGCAGGCATCGCTAATCATGGTTGGTGAAAATCCGTGAACCATAACCTTAGGATATTCGTCTTTTAATATGTGAATCAGATGCTCGTAGTATTCAATATCTGCATCGGGAAGCACCCCTCCCATCAGACAGAACTCATGAGCTCCCTTTTCAACAGCTCCCTGAGCTTTCCTAAGTATCGCCTCATCATCAAGGATATATGCGTCAGGATCATCTGCATCCCTTCCAAATGCACAAAAACCGCACCTTACAGTACATATATTTGTAAAATTGATATTACAGTTATTAATGAATGTTACATTATCCCCAACGATTTCGCGCCTTAAATGATTTGCTGTTGCAAGCAGCGGATAAAAATCAGTGCCGTTAGTGTTCATCAGGTAATTTGCTTCCTCAACACTGATTGGTTCATCAAGAGATTTAGTTAAAATCTTATCTGTTTTAGAAGAAATTGGTAATTTATCAAACATAAATTTATTTTAGTGTTAAGTTTAATAAAAAGGTTGCTATTTAAATATGAGTTAATTAGACTGAAAAAATGATATAAATAGAATTATCAAGTAATCAAATAGCTTTTTATAATAAATTTTACAAAATTAATCCTATAATACAAGAAGTGATACGATGGATAGTAACGAAGCTATATTTAACGGACTTAAAGATGCTGGAATTGACTTTATCGTAAGCGTTCCATGCGTTAACCTATCAAAATTATTAAACATGATTGATGAAGATGGCGAAATTACACACGTTCCAGTTACCCGTGAGGAAGAAGGAATAGGAATATGTGCCGGAGCTTACCTTGGAGGCATGAAACCGGCTATTTTAATGCAAAATTCAGGACTTGGAAATTCAATCAATGGACTGAAATCCCTAACTGAACTATATGAATTCCCTCTGCTTATGATAATGAGCCATAGAGGAACCGAAGGGGAAAATATCTGCGGGCAAGTTCCCATGGGCGAGTCAACACCGCTGCTTTTAAAAGCCATGGACTACAAGTTCTTCAAGCCTGCACACCCCGAAGGAGCATATGAAGATGTAAAGGAAGCATGGGATTTGTCAAAAGAGGAAGGAAAACCTGTTAGTGTATTATTGGAAATTAAATATTGGTGATAACATGGCAAGAAGAGAAGCTATTGAAGAGATAATGAAATATATTGACGATGAACTGGTCATATGCAACATCGGATTTCCATCAAGGGAACTGTATGATATTAAAGACAGACAAAAAAACTTTTACATGATCGGGTCAATGGGTCTTGCATCATCTATCGGTCTTGGCCTTGCATTAGCAAAACCTAACGAAGACATTGTTGTGATTGACGGAGACGGTGCCCTTTTAATGAACATGGGATCAATGGTAACAGTATTTGCAAACAATCCCAAAAATCTAACATGGATTGTAATTGACAACGGAGCTTACGGCTCAACTGGCAATCAGGACACCTACGCACAAAAACTTGATCTGGTTGATGTTGCAAGAGGCGTTGGATTTAAAAACAGCCATAACTTCAAAGATATTAATCTAAAAGAGTTCATCAGAAGTGATGATGCAAGTTTTATAGTATACACAACAGACAGCGGAAACTCAAATGCAGCGATAATCGACTTAACTCCGATTGAGATTAAAAACAGGTTTATGAATTCCATTTAAAGACAAAAATATGTATAAATTATTATTAACTAAATCTAAAAGAATATAATTGATATATAAAGATTAAATAGTTAAAATAGACAAATAAAAGCATGGAAAATATAGAAATTTATGAGCTCCTAGGTTATGTTAAAATATCCCCCTACAGAACCAATACCTTAAAGATAATTAGTGATGATTTAAAAATGCCTTCCGAAATAGCAAAAGAACTTAATGTAAAAACCAGCCAGGTATCATCAGCACTTCACGATTTAAAAGAAAAAGATTTAGTAATCTGTGTAAATGAGGAAGTAAGGAAAGGAAGGCTCTACAAATGCACAGATTTGGGAAAGGAAATCATAAAAAAATTATAGAAGCTATCTATTTAGCTTCATCTAATTCTGCTATTTTTTTATCAAATTCTATAAACTTGCGGGCAAGTCCTGAGTAGTATGGAATGTAAACTTTTGAAAATGTAATTCTTTCAGGATTTTCACCTAACTCGGCGATTCTGTCCTTAACATTCTGAATTTTACGTTCCACTTCACCATACATCAAGTCTCCAGGAAACTCTCCGATGAATAATCCGTCAGCACCATTTTCAAGTGCATACTGAATATGTCTTGGACGCACACGGTTTACGGAAATTACTTTAATGATATGAATTGAATCAGGATAAGACAATCTGTTTACACCAATATTATCAGCAGCAGTATAACCGATATTGTCCAAAAATACCAGTATCATACGCTGGCCTTCACGTTTTTTAGACAAAACTCCTTTAATGGTTGATGTGATTTTCTCATCAATATTACCGTTGATTGTAATGGCTCTCTGATTACATCCAATAAGACATTTACCGCAACCGTTACAGCTCATCGGGTTAATGTAGACCTCATCATCCTGTATATTCATAGATTTATAATTGCATCTCTTTACACATTCACCGCAAAGTATACATTTTTCACGGTCAATTTCTGCAATAAACGGCTCAATTTCCACTCCGCCATAATTGTATTCGCTGACTTTAGAAGCGGCAGCTATTCCCTGCATGATCGAATCTGTAATGTCTTTTGGATCATGTGCAGTGCCGCATACAAATATTCCCTGAACGTCAGTTGCAACAGGCTTGATTTTTGGATGGGATTCTTTGATAAATCCGTCTTCAGTAGTGCCTACATTTAAAATCTCTGCAATTTCCTTAGTGCCCTGTGACGGTTCCATTGCTGTTGAAAGCACAACCATATCAGCCTCAATTTCAACAAATTCACCTTTGATTGTATCTTCAGTTCTTACAATAAAATTGTCTCCTTTTTTAACCACTTCACCAGGACGGCCTCTGAGGAAACGAACTTCATTTTCCTGAGTGTGCTTATAATACTTTTCAAACATTCCAGGAGTTCTGATATCAGTATAACAAATTAAAACATCAGTATCAGGGTATTTATGTTTAATGATATTGGCGTTTTTTAAAGCTACTGTACAGCATATTTTCGAACAGTACCTGTGACCGTCAGGCTTTTCGTCTCTTGAGCCGACACACTGAATCATTACAACACGTTTTGGAACCTCACCGTTAGCTTTTAAAAGCTTTCCTTTAGTCGGCCCATTAACACCAGTAATACGGCCCAGTTCCGACTGTGTTATTACATCATCATAACGATTGTATCCATACTCCGGTCTTTTATCCATATCGAACAGTTGATGGCCGGTTGCTACAATTATTGAACCGACCTGAAGAGGAATTCTTTCAGATTTGCTTTTAAGCCTGATGGCTTTCATATTACACTGTCTAAAACAATCCCCGCATTTGGAGCAGTTATCCATATCAATTACATAAGCTTCAGGATAGGACTGGCCAAATGGCCTGTAGATAGCTTTTCTCATTGAGAGATTATCATTCCAGTCATCCGGAACTTCAATTTCACAGACTTCAGCACATTTGCCGCATCCAATACATTTTTCCACATCAACATATCTTGGAGACTTTTCTAAAATTAAATTATAGGTTCCTCCGCGCCTTTCAGCTTCAATGACTTTGGTGTTGGTTAAAACCTCAATATTTTCATTCCAAACAAGTTCATTTAAAATCGGATTTAAAAGACACATTCCGCACTCTTCAGCTATTTTGACAGGTGAGAACACCTTACCTATTTTGGCCATCTGCCCTCCAATTGAAGGGGACTGTTCAATTAAAGTAACTTTAGTTCCCTGTTTTGCAAGGGACAGTGCAGCATTCATTCCGGCTATTCCACCACCAATAACTGCAACTTCCTTTGGAGTCTGACAATAGATAGGATCAACTGCATCGGACTGTTTTATCTTTTCGATTGAAGCGTTGATTAAAGTAATGGCCTTATGGGTTGCTCTGTCTTTATCTGAGTGTACCCATGAGCACTGCTCTCTGATATTTGCCATGTCCATTAAATAGGGATTCAAAGGTTTGATGTAATCCTGAAATGTTTTTTCATGACTTATCGGTGAACATGCCGCAATTACAATACGGTCAAGACCATGGTCAAAAATTGCATCACGGATTAATTTACGTCCATTAAGGGAACATAAATTTACAAACTGCCCGATGAATTCAACATCAAGTGATTCTTTTACTTTTTCCAAATCAATAGTATCTGAAATATTTCCACCACATTCACATAAAAACACGCCAACTTTTAAATCGTCCTTCATTTGTCGACCTCCTTCAATTGTTTGATTACAGAATCGATTGGTACTGTATGAGCTTTTACACCAATAACTTTATCAAAGTCGCCGCCCATGGCAAGGGCAATAAACTGTGCTATGTTTAGATGTATAGCCTTGAAATTTCTGCCTTCCCTTTTGCTTATTAAATGCTGATATCTGTCAAACTGAATATGGCAATTCGGACATAAGTGAACTAAAATATCCACATCTTCATCTTCAATTGCATTCATCTTATCAGCTGTTGCTGTAAATGACAATTCAGGATTTGAGTATCTTTGTCTAAAACCGGTTCCACATGTTGCCCGCTTGTAATCATACCATCCTATTGTTTTGCATCCGCAGGCTTCAACCAGCTCATCAAGAATATTTGGGTCTCTAACGCCGCCGATAGTGTCTTCATAATGCACTTTGCAATAATGGCAACCATGGTGGGTTGCTATTGTATAATCGCTTAAATCATATTTGATATGGTCTCTTATCTGGTCTTTTTTACCATATAAAATATCAACAACATGGAAAATGTTTTCGGTAGGTTTTAAATCATCTTTTTCATATTTAAGGTGAGATAATCCGTTGTCTTCAAACAGTTGGTTAATGTGATTTCTCAGCTCATCCTTATTATTAAGTAATTTCACTGATTTTTTATTGATTGCATAGCATGTTGCGCAAATCATAACCAGGTTTTTACGGTTCAGTTCCTTGGCTATTTTAAAATTACGCACTCCAATTGCAGTTGTATCAATTTGATTAAATACATCAGAATAATGTCCAAGTCCGGTACAGCAGGTCTGTTTTTCAGAAATCCCATAATCTATTCCAAGCTTATCAAATACAAACTTTGTTGATGCTTCAACACCGGGATACTCTACACTGACAAGGCAACTTCTAAATAAAAGAATATCACTATCAGGAATCTTTTTCATTTTTCTCAACCTTGTGTTGCTCTTATTTTTTCTATTTTATCTTTAAATCCTGTTATTGTTAAAATTTTACTTACTTCATCAATAACTTCCTTTGAGGGCATTAATGGAGGGTCCAAATCCAGTTCATCTCTTATTTCATCCAAATGTAATCTGAACTCCCACCATCCAGGAACATCACGTTTAATATCCTTAAAAAATATTTCGGGAATTGCACCGATTGCCGCTGTAAAATATGAATCGGCAAAACCCATATACTCATAAAGCTTATCGTAGCCCATTTCATTTTCAATAGCAAACTGCTTTAATATCTGGTTTACTTCACATACGCTGTTTCCAACAGGACATACGCTATGGCATGTATAACAATAAAAACAGTTCCAGATAGAATCATCTTCTAAAATTGAAATATCACCATCCAAAACTCTTTCAATAATATCGCGAGGATTATAATCTGAATGTTGAGCTGCAGGACAGGTAGAAGTGCACATCCCGCATTGAACACATTTTAAAACACCTTCCTCCTTTGAATTTTTAACATCTTCAATGATGTGTTCGGCAAAATCAATGGGTGAGTCAGTAATTTTCTGCATGTAAACACCTTATAATTTAAACTCCTGATTTTGAATCATTTTCTTTAATTTCAATGATAATTTATTGGCCCTTAATCTATCAGACTGTCTGCAGATTATTGGAATATTGACATCTTTATTATTGATTGTCAAATCAACACTTCCTGTATTCATGTCAAATGCTTCGTTGGGACAATAATTGGCACACATTCCGCATCCGAAACAGTAAGCGAGATTCAGTCTTTCACCTGCAAATGCATTTGTTGGACATATTTCCTCTACAATACATGAATCACATTCAAGACATTTGCTCCTGTCATACTGAGGCCTTAAGCTATAGTCCGCCCATAGTTTTTTGTAATTTGTCTCATCAAGAGGCAGATGACGTCCTTTAATATCCGATACCGGAATATCGACTTCATCATCAGTTATAAGCAAATTGTTATAAATCTCCTCATTCAATACAGGTATTGGAACCGCCACAGTATCATAAACTTCTCCGCCCTGGCCTGTTTTAAAACCACCAATATAATATGAATCCATTTGAGTCAAATCCGCTGACAGCATCAGGTTCGGTTTTTCAGGAGAAGACCTTGTTCCGTTTCCAAGCACATACCCCTGAGCCCCATTTAAAAGAACCCTTGTACCTTCCTTTATAACGTTTTGGGAAATGTCGTTTTGAAGAGGATTTAAATCTCCGCATCCGGAAAATGTTAATCCTCTTAAGTTTCCTTCAAGAGCAACTGCAGAAAAAATCGATGAAACTGCCTTGTTGTGAGGGTTTGTAAATGCAGTGTAATTTTTAAATGCCATACGGGCACCAATTATCTGTGCTCTTGTAATATCTTTTAAGGATATTGAATTTTCAATAGTCTTGCCTTCCGCACTTTCAATTCTCACATCAATCTCTTTTCCTTCAAGAATGTCTTTTAGCAGGAATCCTCCACCATAACTTTCATCGTAAATTGAATGTGCTGTTCCGTGAAGAATCACATCAACAGACCCCAGCCATTCGTTCGGACAAGGCCCTGCATATGCCGGAACTCCGTTTAAGTAAACTTCATTTGCCCTTATGAATATTCCTGGATCAGTTGCTATAAAGTTCAATATAGCAGCAGTACCGCTCATTACACCACAGGTTCCGCAGGTAACCACATCCACTTCATCAAAACTTGGTGTTTCATCATTTTTTATGAGCTTTTTAAATTCTTCAGCGGTGAAAATATTAGCATCATCATTGATAATTTTTTGGTTTATTTCATCAATTGTCCTATTTTTACTCAATTAAACCATTCCACTATATTTTTCCAAAAGTGTCTCCTCTCAAACCTCTTCTTAAAGTTTCAAGAGATGTGATTTCATCACTGGAAATATTTCCCAAGTTAACTGTATTTCCAAGTTTTAAAATGAAAAATACCTGCTGATTCTTATTTGGAGCTTCCCAAAGGATTTTATCACCATCGATGCTGTTTAAAATAACATCAATCTCATCTTCTTTTGCATCACCGTCTTTATCGAATATTCCAATATTCTTTCCGCCTTCACGAGACTCGACAATGACCAGTGATGAACCTGCTTCAAGTTCATCTTTCATATATTTTATACGTTCATCAATAGTTAATTCATCATCTAATACAGGGTCTTTCTTTCCAACTTCAGATACCACTTCAAAACCTGCTTCCTTTGCTTTTCTGATACAGTCCAACTTATCTTCATGAGGAATGAAAACTGTTCCGTCAGATATTTCAATACATGGAAATCCCAAATAATGGGCTTCGGCGAAGAATTCTTCAAGCTTTCCTTTTGTGTATGCAAGTTCGAATAATGTTCCTCCAGTATATGGAATTACATCATGAGCCTTATACATTTCAACTTTTGATTTAATTATATCCTGCTCATGAACAATTGATGTTCCCCATCCGAATTTAACATAATCCACATGCTCGCCAGATATATCCATAAGACTAGTTGCAGTTTCAAGACCTAATCCTTTGTCTAGAACCATAGTTAAACCAGAAGTTCTTGGTTTTTCTTTCCTATTTACAGATAAAAATTCAAAAGATTTCAAAATATCACTCAAGTTTAATTCTTAAAAATAAACTACATAACAATAGTTATTTTTTTAATTTACAATTATAATAATTAATTGTATATAATTATTATATTAAGATTTTGATTTAAAAAAAAATGGATAAATAAAAAAATTATTTTGCACCAAGTTCCGCTTCAGATCTTTCTACTAAATCTGAAAGAGAATTGCGCACATTATCCGGAATGGATGTATTATCCTTATCAGCCATTAACTGAGCAATAATTTTACATAGAACAAAAATGGCATGTTTATGTTCTGCTTTTGTCTTATGAATATGATGAGGGCTTATTTTGAGAGAAATATATTCACTGCAATCATTTGTAATTTGGTCATCTTCAGCTAAGTATTTTAAAACATAAACAAAAAATTGATGTAATTGAATCATTTCGTCTTTATACAATATTATCCCACCCGTTATTAACTAATACTAGTTAGTTAAAACTTAAATCCAATTTTTATATAAGTTATTATTTAATTTTAATCCTATTTAAATATTGCATTTAAAAATAATTTGGCACTTTCAAGAACTTAAGTGATTTTTAGTAAATCGCATTATTCTCATCCCAAT
>NZ_JAUNXI010000021.1 GCF_030539875.1 Methanobrevibacter sp. | reverse complement strand
TCTTCGTATTTTTTCTCAATAATGTTAAATTTTTTTCCTCCACCAAAGAAATCCACAATATCCATTACTGTAACCATACCTAAAAGTTTGCCAGAACCTGGATCGGTAATTGGCAGCCTTCTAAATTCATGCTCCATCATTACTTTAGCAGTATCTTTGATAGATTTAGTAGGAGGGATGGAAATAACTTCTTTAGTTGCGATAGCCATTATGTCCCCTTCTCTATCATGAACTTTACTTTTGTGTTCAAATGCGCCTGTATTTGATTTCCTATTAATGGATGTTTTATCTTTCATTTTCACACCTCTTATTTAAAATTACGCATCAAAAAAATAAAATCAACATTAAAAACAAAAATAACAGATATTCACTCAATATTCAAAATCTTATGAACTTGAGGAATGGTGGAAACTTCAAAATATTGTCCAACAACTTCAGAAAACTCAAATAATTTAGAATTAACATCATACCAATCGCTTAAAGGACTGGAGGGCTGGATAACTATTTTAAGATTACTTTTGTTTAAAATATTTTTTGATAATTTTTCAACTACCCCTTTGAATGATTCTATTTTTGTTGATGGCAATATTACTACTTTACAATATACATTTATAGACTTCGCCATTAATAAATTTAGTGATTTAATTTCATTTAAAAAAAATTCTTCATCATAATCTCCATCAAAATGTTCAGGAAGCTTAATATCTAATGAAACAATGTTCAATTTATCAATCAAGTCAATATTATCCGGCAAAGTACCATTTGTTTCAAGCATTATATTCAAATCAAAATTTTCACTTACACGGGATATGAATTCAGGATATAATGCAGGTTCACCGCCGGTAAATGAAATGGTCTTGCAATCAGGAGTTAAAATTTTGTCGATCTCATCACAAACCTCCTGAGGAGTCATTAGATTTCCGGATTTATCTGATTTGCTGTATTTGGTATCGCAATAGCTGCAATTTAGATTACATCCTGCAAACCTAACAAAAATCTGCCTCTGGCCAATTAAAAGACCTTCACCTTGAAAACTTGAAAATACCTCAATAATCGGAGCGTTCATTATAAATCTTTCCTATATTCAGCACCTTGACCAATGCCTTCATTAACACAAACAGCCACATATTTCAAGTTGTCATAAGTTTTTGATAATTTTTCTGCTAAATTTTCAGCAAAATATTTTGACAGTTCTTCAGCAGAAGTGTATGGAAGCGGCAATAATACACAATCCACACAAGGAATTGAATATCCCTTTCCATCAATTTTGAAATGGATTGAATTATTTTCTTTTAAATCTGAAATGGAGTCATTTTCCTTATCAAAGTCCTTAAAATCAATTAAATTATTATAAACAGGAATTAATAATCTGTGATCAAGTTCGTTGCAAACTGCTTTAGTATAACCTTTTACATCTTTAAAATCTACAACAAATTCAAAATCACCTGCTCTTTCCCCTTCAATTTCCACATCCACAAAGTAAGAGTGACCATGAATAAAACCGCAGGATTCATGGCCGGGAATTACATGAGCGGAAGAGAATCTTAAATTTGATTGAATACCATTTACTAAAATTTTCATCATAACACCTTTGTTTTACTTATATCATTTTCTATTGTTTTTAACTCATCAGTAAATCTCAAAACAGTTTCATTAATTAAATCCAATAAATTATCATCATTAAATATTTGATTTTCCTCTTCATCTTCAATATCAAATAATCCGCAGACTTCAACATCCTCCGGAGTCCCCTTATCCTCTAAATTAAATGCAAAATGAATTTTTGCAGAGCTTAAAGAAACACTGGCTATTGAAATAGACAATTTTCCACCATCAACAAAAATATCATCTCCTTCCCGTTTAGTTTTAATTCCATATTCAGTTAGAATTTCACGGAATATCATTACAAGAAGCCTTTGCCTTAAATAAGCAATCCGCATATTTGGAGGTTGCTGGTCGAAAAATTCACAGATAAAGTTAACCATATTGCTGGATTTTATTTCAAGACCGACATCTGCAAAATCCTTTAAATTATCCGCAGTGATATTAACCGGACCAATCCACGTAATTATGGAAGAACCGTAAATTCCAAATTCTTGAAAAGCCCAGGATGGATTAATCTGACTTCCGTCATATTCAAATATTTCATCAATATGTTTATGAGCAATATACATGAACTAATTTAAGATTATATTTTTATATAAATATTAAGATTAAATGAAAAATTAATTTAAAGATGTTCTATAAAATAACTTAACAAAGGAGATAATTAAAATGGAACAGGTAAGAACTAGGGATTTTATTTATACAAGTGACGATTTATATTTTGCATCAACAAATTATATTCACCCCGAAAACAGAGTGATTTCATTTTTAAGATATATACCTGACCCTGAAGGAGACAGGCAAAAAGATGGAAAAAGATACAGAAAAGTTGGATCTAAGGAAGCTTACGATTATTTAAGAGAAAATCATCCTGATTATTTATACTTCTGTGATGTTACAAATGTTGAAATGACAGGAGTGCCAACAGATAAAATTGAAAGGATTATAAAACCTGAAAACAGACTTTTAGGACTTAAAAAAACTTTTGAAAGTGGTGGAAAAGTTAAAAACCCCGAACTGATTGAAAAATTAATGGATGTTGCTGACTTTTTCCATTTCATGGCAGATATTCCATATGATCATTTGGGAATTTCAGGTTCGATTTTGCCGGGACTTCAAAAAGACGATGTTTCAGATTTGGACTTTGTTGTATATGGTCTTGACAATCACAGAAGGGCAATAGCTACTTTTAAAGAACACAGAGGCAAGGAAGTTTACATAAAAGAAGTTGACAAACACATTACCGTTATGGGCATTACTGATGATTACTGGGATTTTGTATACAATAAAAGAATGAGCGATGCAAGTTTAACTAAAGAAGAATTTAGATGGTATGAAAATAGAAAAGCAAATAGAGGAACAATTGACGGAACTTTATTTGACATTTTGGCTACAAAAGATTACGGTGAAATTGAAGGTTCATGGGGAGATTCAGTTTATGAACCTCAAGGAATTGCCAAAGTTGAATGCGATATTGTAAGTGCCCTTGGCGCATTTGACAATCCTTCAAGCTATACGATTGAGAATTTAAAGATAATTGAAGGTGTTGAAGCCCCGATTGTAGAGATTGTTTCATTTACACATACCTACGCCGGAGAGGTTATTGATGGAGAGCACGTAATAGTCAAAGGCAAAGTAGAAAAAGTAATTTCACAGGGAAAAGAAGATTACTACAGATTGGTTGTTGGAACTACCCGTGAAGCAATTGATGAATACTTAAAACTTAAAGAAAGTCCAATATAATTGAGAGTTTAACTCTCACCCCTGTTTTTTTTAAACAAAACAACAATACTTGAAAAAAAATTGTTACATCGCCCATTATTGTTCAACAGTTCCTATAAATTGAATAATATTTAATCAAAAACCATTATTTAAATGAACATTCAACTTTTTTTAATTAAATTTAACTAAATAAGGAAAAATTAATAGAATAGTTTATAAACTTCAAGATACTAAAATAAAGAATGTTGTATTTATTTTTAATGTGATAAAATGAGTGAGGCAAAAAAATCAGAATGGAATAGTAATTTTGCATTCATGATGGCAATGATTGGTTCGGCTGTTGGACTTGGAAATATTTGGCGTTTCCCAAATGTACTGTACTCCAACGGTGGAGGGTCATTCATGATCCCTTATATCGTCTCCCTATTCTTACTTGGAATATCTTTTGTTCTGGTAGAATATGCAGTCGGATATAAATTTAAAAAATCAATAGCAAGAATACTATTCACAATCAGTAAAAAATTAGAACCAGTAGCCTGGTTTATAGTATTAGTAGTATTTTTAATAGCAACATATTATGTTTGTGTTGTAGGATGGGATTTAATTTATATAATTTTAAGTTTTACAAAAGCATGGGGAGCAAATCCGGATTTATTCTTTAGTTCCAATGTTTTACAGGCGACAGATTCACTATCAGGAATATTTCATTTCGTTCCGATGGTGCTTGCATCAGTATTTGCTATTTGGGTTGTAGCATGGTTAATTATTAAAAGAGATTTAAATGACGGAATTGGAAGAGTAAATAAGATTTTATTACCTTTACTATGTTTAATTGTAATTGGTATTGTTGCGTTTTCCTTAACATTACCTGGTGCGTCAATTGGATATTCACAGATTTTTGCACCGGATTGGAATGCATTAACTAATTTAAACGTTTGGCTGGCAGCATTTGGACAGATTATATTTTCTCTCAGCTTAGGCATGGCAATTGCAATGACCTACGCAAGTTATTTACCGGATAAAACAAATTTGGTTGACAGTGCAGTAACAGTAGCATTTTCAAATTCCGCTTTTGAAGTATTTAATTCAATTGGAATATTTTCCATTTTAGGATTTATGGCATTAACAAGTGGAATTCCATTTAATGAACTTGTAACTGAAGGAACCGGGCTTGCATTTGTAGTTTTCCCACAAGTATTCAATACAATGGGAGGAATAGGACATATTATAGGACCACTATTCTTTATATGTATTTTATTTGCAGGAATTACTTCCCTTATTGCGCTTCTCGAAGTAGTCAGCTATTCAATTTCAGAAAAATTCGATATTAATCGTAAAAAAACAACAATAATGGTTTGTGTTATCGGATTTTTAATCTCAACAATATTTACAACTGGAATTGGAAGTACAATTTTAGGAATATTCGATGCATACCTAAACAATTTTGCATTACTATTCGGAATACTTCTTGAATGCATAATCTTTGGATGGATTTATAAATTTGACGATTTAATAGAAACATTAAACAAAAATTCAAAAATCAAAGTAGGCAAAACCTGGAAAGCAGTTATCAAATACATTTTGCCGATATGCATATTTGTCTTTTGGATTCAAGGAGTCTATTCAACTCTTACAACTGCAGATACTTTAAGTGTGGCAATAATGCTGCTATTAACCGCAATAGTAATTATTGTTCCAGTTATCCTATCAAAATTGCCTGCAGCTAACGAAGAGTATTATAACACAGAATAAATTTAAATAACTAACAATCAGTTAGTTATTTTACTTTTTTTTAAAAAAAATCCATGATTTTAACTTTATAATCAAAAAAAAGAAGAGGTAGTGGATTAAATTAATATCCGACTACAAAACTAAAGATTTAACACTCCAATCCACCATCACATCTGATGATTTGACCGTCAACAAATTCGGACTCATCAGAAGCAAGGAATAATGCAAGAGCAGCAATATCTTCTCCCTGACCAACACGTTTAACCGGAGACGCCTGAATCATCATTTGCAATGCATCTACTCCACCAATACCGTCCACCATGGCAGTGTGGATAGCACCTGGCGCAATACCATTACATCTTATTTCAGGACCCAGTTCAAAAGCTATTGATTTTGTAAGTCCTGCAATAGCGTGTTTGGAACTAATATAACCGACAAAACCAAAGTGGCCGGCAAAAGATGCTATTGAACAAGTGTTAATAATACTGCCTTTTCCTTTTTCTTTCATTATAGGGGCGACAAGTTGGGTTAAATATAACGCAGCATACACATCTACATCAAATACTTCATCCCATTCTTCTTTTGTCATTTCTAAAAGGGGAGTGGTACTTAATATACCTGCATTGTTAAATAAAATATCTACAGTACCATATTCTTCAATAGTCGTATCAAAAATCTTTTTGATGTCATCAACATTACCCATATCAGCAATAACATAAATTGCTTCATTACCTTCAGATTTGATATCATCCACAACAGCTTTTGCTCTTTCTTCATTTCTTCCAGTTACTACAACTTTTGCACCTTCTGCAGCAAAGAGTTTAGCAGAATCACGACCCATACCAGAAGTTGAACCAGTGACAATCGCTACTTTACCATCAAGTTTTCCCATCATAACACTTCCTTAACTTCTTTTATGATCTCCTTATTGAATACAATCAAGCGTATTTTTATAAATTTCTTAATGAATTTTACACATATCCAATAATGAATTCTTGGTAGTAAATTATATATTATCCATTATATTTAAAAATTTTTAATTAATATCTAAAAATTTAATTTTAATTTATAAATAATTTCCATAAAACATGAATACTATAAAAAATTTTCAATTGAAAATTGTTAGGTCATTTAAAGTTCTATTGAGAAACTTGTTCAATCTTAGAATTAAAGCACCGTTTAATAAAATAATGAAAAATAAATTTTAATTCAAATATATAAAAACAACCTAAAATCAAAATAATAAAGTCGATAAATAATATTTACATTATTTTATCAAATTTAAAGAATTTAAAACCTCTAATTATTTATATTAACAATTTCTAATTAATAATACTGAAATTAAGAGGTTAAAATATGATAAATGTATCTTCAATAAAAATGCATATGTATTGCCCCATGAAGTTATATCTAAAAACCCATCTAAATGGTGATGAAAATATTGAATACAGCACACATATGGAAATTAAAAATTTAAAAAGAGACATACAGGACATGATACAAAAGAATATGCGTAAAATAAAAAAAACAATGAATTTAGACGAAATTGAAAACGTTTTATCTCAAAACATCTACGAATATATTGAAAATTCAACAAAAACAATGCCAACCAGCAATTTAAACATTACTCAAGAACAAACCGATGAAATAAACGATGAAATCTATTTTAATATTAAAACATTAAGCATCAAATCCAAAAAAGCAATGGAAATTTTAAATAAAGACGGATTTGACATTGCTGAAATGTTTTTTCCAAACAGCATTCATTCATACCTGATTAAAGACACCCAACTTGATTTAATTAGTCTTTGCGATAAAATAGAAATTATAGACGGGAAATATTATCCGATAAGTATAAAAAGTTCCAATCCTCCCCTAAAAGGCGTGTGGAGTCAGGATGCAATAGAGCTTGTAGCCCATGCAATACTAATTGAGGAAGAGTTTGACACTGAAATCTTTGTGGGATTTATTGATTATCAAAAAATTGGAGATAGACGGCCCGTAGTAATGGACATCAACCTTAGAAAATCGTTATTTAGCATAATTCGGGAAGTAAAAGAAATAGCTGAGAATAAAAAACTTCCAAATGTTAAAAAAAATCCGAAAAAATGTGAAAGATGCGAATATGAAAATACATGCTTAAAAAAATAAGTTCTAAATAAGGCAATCGCATTATTTAGATTAGTAACGAATATTGTCACCTAAACGATTAATATCAAAAACTGCAGTATCTGCAATGGACATTACAGCCAAAACACCCGCCTGAATTGGATCTGTGATAATTAAATCAGAATATTCAGTAACACTACCAGGCATATTAAGTGAAATTACAATCAAGTTACTATTTTCTTTAACTTTTTTTACAGCTTTAGTGATTTCACCGCCCATAAGTGAACCTGCCAGAACCAGGGCGCTAACGCGAGGAAGCCTAGAAGTAGCCTCAATAGCTTCAGCCAAAGATTTTTCACCAACCAAGGGAATGGTATCAATACTGATACGTTCTCCACGTATATTATGCCTATCGGCTTCAGTAATTGCACCCATAGCTACTTGAGATACCTGCGCTCCGCCACCTATGATAATTATACGTTTGCCATAAATATCCAACTGTGAACCATGCAATTCAACCGATTTAATTTCCTCAATATTCTTTAAGTCTTTAATCAACTCATCAATATCCTCAACATGTTCCAATTCAAGGTTAATGGAACCCATGTTGTTTTTTTCAACAAAAAGATGAACATAACTAATATTAGCACCATACTCTGTAATAACATCAGTTATATCGTCCAATACACCTTTTTTTTCATCGGCTTTAATAGTTAATGTATAATCATTCATTTTTTGGCCTTATTTTATCTAATTCTGCGTGTGCCCTTTTCCACATGCTTAAGAAATTATCCTCTTTCCTGACAGGAATAACATCAAGTCCCAAATCTTTATGTTCCTGAATCCATTCCTCATAAAAAACCGGTATTTCGATTTTAATTGGATTAGGTGTTTTATTAATAATGATAAGATCCCTATAAGGGAAATCCCATTCAACAATGTATCCTCCAAGATTTATTATATGATATGGCCTCATAACAAATTTCATAAATAATTCCCCCTATAATAACCCCAGTACAATCGCCAATATTCCAAGTAAAGAAGTTCCCAAAATTACAGGCAACAATTGTTTGTTTGTAAATACCGGAGAGAATGCTGAGAATATTCCCATCAGGAATACGAATATTAAAGCAACTATTATATTAACAAGAATTCCAACTGAAAATATGTTTGGCGGAATTCCAATAAATAGTACTGAAAATAATGCTCCAAGTACAAACATGAAAAATCCTCGTGTTATGAAAACGATTGCCCTGTATTTAGCAGCATATTCCATGTACGGCCCTTCAATAACATCGGATTTAGCTTTAATAATTGAAAATGGATACTCATTTAAAATAATCATATAACCGATGAAAAATACAATAGCCGCAATTCCACCAGCTACTGTGAATAAAAATGGACCGTGTATCTGTTGGAATGTTACAATATCTTTTAAGAATATGCTTCCAGCGGCAGTTACAGGTGCAAATAGTGCTAAGTATAATGGGAAAGACCCATAAGTAATCATTCTTAAAGACCTTTTTGCACTTATATCTTCAATGAAAGACAATGGCGCTTTTCTATGAGCTGCCCCTTTTACACGGTCAGGAAAAGGCATTTTAACTGACATGACAGATTTGGATAAAGCTCCCATTAGCACATAACATATTTCTTCTACTTTTAAGAATCCGACAACAGCAACCAAACTTGAAAGTGCAGGAATCATATAAGCCTGCGGAGTTAATGCAACGAGAATACATAAAACCACAATAAAACATAAAATTGGCAATATTTTATATAATCTTGGAACAGGAGATGAAACTTCAATATTCTCTTTAAACATGAATTTAATTGGAGCCATGATTCCGGGAGCAATTACAAGAGGTCCAATCCTCTGTTGAATTCTAGCATGAATATATTTCCTTTCGATTCCAGGAAGTAATGTTGAAATTAAAAAACAAACAATTACTGTGAGAATAACTGCAAAGACCGAATTTGTGATGACATTTGAAAACATAATCTATCTCCTAATTACCTCAATTGCTCTGTCAGTACATGTGAAACATGGATCACATTGTACAATACATAATTGACCATCTGTAAGATGGTTTCCAATACAAGCATACTGCATCGCACCAATATTTGACATTGATGGAGTTCTAATAACACAGTGCCTAATTCTTCCATTTTCCAGTGAATAAGAATGATATAGAGTTCCTCTCGGAACTTCAATATAACTTTCAGCCAAATCAGTATCAACCATATCCCAATCATTATTTACCAGTTTACCTTCAGGAATATTTGCAATAGCCTGCCTAATGATTTTAATTGATTCAAATGATTCCAATACTCTCATAAGCAAGTTAGATTTTACATCCCCATCAGGCTGAGTAATAATATTAAAATCAAAATCATCATATTCAGACATTGTTGTTCTCAAATCTCTTGCAACACCGGTAGCTCTTAGGGACGGACCGGTTACTGCCAATTTAATGGCCTGTTTTTGAGGTAAAATTCCAGTTCCTTCAATCCTGGACATTACAATTGAATCTGATGTAAATCTATTTGCAAAATCGCCAAGAGCCTCATCTACTTTATCCATATCATCCTTAAGTCTCTGCAATTTAGCTTCATTTAAATCACATCTGGGTCTTACTCCTCCTAAAACAGAACATCCATACTGAACCCTGTTTCCACCAATCATTGCAAGCAGTTCCATGATGATTTCTCTTAAGTAGAATATTCTCATTGAAAATGTTTCATGAGCCAATACTTCACAACCATGAGCCAAATACAAAAAGTGCGAATGCAATCTTTCAAGTTCTCCCATGATTACCCGAATGTAATTAGCCCTATTGGGAATTTCAATACCTAAACCGATTTCACCTGTTCTGCATGAATTCCATACATGTGAATTAGAACAAATTCCACAAATTTTTTCAGTAAGTGAATTAGCTTTTTGAACTGGAAGGCCTTCCATGACCCTTTCAATTCCCCTATAATTAACACCAATAGTTATTTCGGCTTCTTGAATTATTTCATCTTCCACAAAAAACCTTACTCTATACGGCTCCAATGCAGCAGGGTGAACTGTACCCATTGGAATTTCTGTTTCGATAATATTGCTTTTCGGTACTTTTTCATCCATATAATCCCCTCCTCAATCCGCATTTAATAATTTAGGTAAAAGTGATACAACACCGGCTAAAACATCTTGCGGCCTTACAGCACATCCCGGAACTTTTGCATCAACAGGGATGATATTTTCAACAGGCCCTTCAATTTCTTCAGAAGGAATATCACCACTGCAATTCTTATAAACTCCACCCATCAAAGCACAGCTTCCAGCAGCAACAACCAATTTAGGATTAGGAATGGCTTCATAAATTGCTTCTAATGGTTTTCTATTCAAATGAGTAACTGGACCTGTGACAACCAGAACATCGGCTTCACGAGGATTCCAAGTTAAAAACACATTATACTGTTCAGCATCGAATCTAGGCGATAATATAGTATTTACAATTTCAATATCACATCCATTACAACCGCCAGTGTAAACCAGCATGACATGGATTGCTCTTGCTCTTGAAAATGATTTAAGTCCCATCTAATCACCTTCCTCATTGTTTTTCAATACTGTTTTGTCTGATAAATACTGTGCAATGAATTTAAGTTTTTCATCAGATATTTTAAATGGCTGTTCAATGAATTCTGAAACATTGACTTCCTGATCACCAACACAAGAAGGGTGAACAGCACCTTTTTGCCCATAAAGTGAGAATATCGGACAAAAATCATGACAATAATAACATACAACGCATCTTTCCAGATTAATTTCAGGTACTTGATCTTTAGTCCAATTATCAGTTAGTTTAACTGGATTGGTTAAAGGTTTCATCTCAATTGCACCTGTCGGACATACATTAGCACAACCGGAACATCCGATACATGCATTTTCATCAACTCTTTCATCAACTCTAACAGAAAGAGTTGCAATTTGATTTCTCATATCCATGTCGGTGACTCTGTCAGCTGCAAAAAAGATTCTTTTAAAGTTAGTGAAAGCTCCTTCCAAAGCTATTTTAAGCATGTTTTTCATTTAAATACCCTCTATTGAATCTTTAAAATTTCTCTCAAATAAAAATGCCCTTGCAGGACATGCATTTTTACATGCGCCGCAATATGTGCAATTTTCATCATTAACAACATAATTACCATCAATCCTATCTATTGCATCATAAGAACAGATGTTATAACATAATCCGCAATGCATACATAATTTTTGTTCAATGAAGTTGAATCCATCTTTAATTTTGTTTTTATACATTGTAGATTTAGGAATGGCATCAACAGGACAGTGAACAGCACAGTTTTCACATAAAATACATTCATCCAAATCAACGGAAATGCTTCCCCTGTTAAGTGTAATTGCATTTTCCTGACATACTTCAACACAAATTCCGCAGGAAATACAATCTTTTGAAACCTTACCGTCCCATGTGTGAGTCATATATTGACGTGCTTGAACCTCATCACAAACCTGAGTACATTTTCCACAAGAAACACAAAAACCGGCCAATGTAGGCAACTCCTCATCATTGAACTCATCGTAGATATACATTTCACTATCTTCACTTAAAGTATTAACCGGACAGAAAGCAATAGCTTTTTTGTGAGTAACATTTTCAGTATCAATTGTTGGATCATATCTTAATTTTCCACCAATATTTTTATGAGATCCATTTTCACATAAATCTGCACATAATCCGCAGTTCAGACATGATACAATTGAACCTGTGGTTTTCTGATTTAATTTGTTAACAATAATTTCAGAATCGTTAATGGAAATTGCATCATTTGGACAAGCTTTCAAACAATTAAGACAAAGTGTACATGATGATTTTGCAACAATCTGATATTTATTCATTGACCCGTTAGGGCAGACATCACTGCATAATCTACATTCTCTACAAATCCCATCATCCCAATCTACTTTAACATGAATGGCTCCAGTCGGACAGTATTCTTCACATCTTCCGCATAAAATACATTTTTCACAGTCAGTTCCAAAGTAAGACCTCGATACTTCTTTAGTTGCGCTTTCGGTTTTATGAGGAACATTGTCTAATGGAGGATTCAATATTTTAAATGATTCTATTAAAGTGAGCTGTTTTTGTTTTTCGAGCTCGAAACCGTCAACACGACAGTCCGGATAAGCTTCAGCACATACACCACAACGTGAACAAATTCCATATACAATGCCATCTTCAATTTTAATGTTGTTTGTAGGGCAATTGTACATACAGATTCCACAGCCGTTACATTTGGCCCGGTCTACAACATACCCTCCATAGCTATTCTGAAATATCGCTCCATTTGGACAGTTTTTACAACATATTCCACAAGTAAGACAACTAAATGGAATTCCATTAATCAGTCTAATAGATTTTGTAGGACATGCTTTAATACACTCTTCTTTTCCTTCACATGCATTAGTTGATAAAAACATTATAAAAACTCCTTATTTACTCCTTGCAAATAGTAGTTTGCCTACAAAAATTCCTATTAAAGCAGAAAGAAATGCAGTTGAAATAGGCAAATCTGTGTAAAATGGATAATTGCCTGACTGCCATGCCACAATAATTCCTGCAATAATTATTATAACAAATGACGCCAAAGTAAACTCCATATCAAAAGCATCAAGTTTGATTTGAGATCCGACAATCAAACCCAAGATTAATCCGAATATAATTGGTCCTAAACTTAACATCATTCGCTCTCCCCTTTAATTTTATCAAATCCTGCAAATGCAATAACAATTGCGGACAATCCTACAAATACTTTTAAACCAACAAATATATTGAGATATGGAATAATTCCTGCATTAGTAACATCCGGATAGTGCAATACGTTTTGAATACCTGCCGGCACCACATTTAATAAATCAGTACCTGTATTATATAAGAAAAATCCTCCAACGAATAATCCGATTAGTCCAAAAATGATGAAACCTAATGCGCCAACAGATTCTAGAACTTCAACATATGCATGTGAAAACTCTAATGGAGAATTACCTAAACCGTAAACAAGAATAGACAATATAACTCCACTTGCTATCATGGCACCACCTTGGAATCCTCCGCCAGGAGTGATATGTCCTCCAAGAATAGTCATTATACCTAAACAAATCAATATTATTGAAATTGGTAAAGACACTAACTTTAAAATCATACTACCTTGATTCATTGTTTATCCTCCAATAATCCTCTACCAAAGACAAGTAATACTACTAAACCGGCAGTCAATAAAATAATTGCTTCACCTAATGTATCATATGCTCTGAAATCAAAAATAACAACAGTTACCATGTTTGGAGCAATTTGAGTTCCCAAAGCATTATATATATTGCTTACACCAGCATTGATTATGCTGCTTAAATGGAATATTGCATCAAGTAAAGTAACTGAAAATATTGCAGTTACCACGGCCGCAATTAAATTACGAATTGTATTTTGATTAGACAAGACTACCACCCCAATACAAAAATGCACCAACAATTCCAAGTGTGATTACTGCATAAAATAACATTTTTTCCAGTGAATCCTCCTGTTCAATTTTAAATTTTGGAATAAGAGGAATATTCATAATTAACACAACAGCAACCAATATGATGGCAAATGCTGTAAGCAAAACACTTACATGTCTTAGCAACATTGTTGCTAAAATAATTGAAATAATTAAAAATATTTCTGCTGTAACAATACCTGAAACATCCACATTAGTTACCGGCCCCGGTGAAAACAATTTTTTAAATTGTTTTACAGCATCAAATATCTGATCATAAAGCTTCATAAAATTCCTCCAACAAAGCTAGAAATTCCACTTACAACATGATTTGGGAATAATCCTAAGAATATAATCAATATTAACAATACTCCCATAGCAAATACCATAGCACGAGGAACTTCTTTATTTTCAACTTCTAAATCAACAGGTTTTGGTTTTAAAAACATTGCATAAAATGTTTTTACAAATACTACAAATGTTGCAATACTTACCACAATAGCCAAAATAGATATTTCAGGGAATCCGCAGCTTAATGAAGCCTGAACAAGCATTAATTTTGATTGGAACCCACTTAACGGAGGAACACCTGCCATTGCCAAACCGGCTATTAAAATCATGATGCTGACTTTTGGATGATATGTCAGAAGACCACCCAGCTTACGGGTGTCTACCTCATTTGTTGCTTCAACAATTGCTCCAAATCCTATGAACAACAATGCAGTAATAATAATTTCATTTAAAGCCTGGAATAATCCGGCAGTTATTGCGAAATTAGTTCCAAGACCTATACCCAAACCGATGAAACCTAATTCCCCTACAGCTAAAAATCCAATCATTCGCCTAAAGTCTGTTTGAGTAAGTGCCAGAGAAACCCCCAAAATCATGGCCAATATTGAGAAGAACACTATTAAAACTTCAAATATTGGTAATGAAGAATAGATTCTATGCAAAATCAATACAATAGCAATCATTGAAATAACAGTAAATGACTGAAGCAATGCAGCTCCATGAGGTTCCGCTTTTGAGTAAATTCCAGATTTTATAGTATGGAATGGTGGCAAACCTGAGGCATATAACCAACCAAAGAATATTAATCCGAGTGATAATAAAAATACTGGAGATGTGGCGTCGACAAATCCGTTATGAACTGCAGCGACAATATCGGTTATATTCACACTACCAGTTAACGCCAATAAGAATCCAATTCCTAAAAGCATTATCGGGCTTCCAATAGCGCCTAAAACCATATATTTTAATGCCATTTCATAACTATAATCAATTGATGAAGCTGCAACAATACCTACCTGAGCGAGAGCCAATATTTCAAAGAATACAAACATGTGGAATATATCATCTGTCAAAAGGATTGCAGTAACAGCAGCTGTACCCAAGAACAATAAAAACAAATAGGGTCCTGAAATCTTTTTATATTTAGTTAAATAAACAAATACAACTAAAAATGTTAAAAGACCAACCATTGCAATGAATACCTGTTGCAAGAATGTAAATGAATAGGTAATTGCCGGATGATATACTGTACTTGTCACATTATCCAATATCGGCTCATATCCTCCAAAGTAATGAAGACCATAATTTGACAATAATGGAATCAGCGGAAGACAGATTGCAACAACAAATGCGAAAACTTTAGAAGCTTTATTGAACTTTGAAAAAGCACTAATAATCAATGCTGCCATTAAAGGAACAACAACCATAAGTGGGATTAATTCATTCATGATATTCCTCCTGTTTTGATGTATCTGCCAGCATCACCTTTGTACTTAAAGTGCCGTATTTTCTATAAAGAACCATTACCAATGCAAGCATAACGGCCAAAGTACTTGCGCCAATTACAATACTGGTAAGTACTAACCCAAACGGCAATGGATATGCTGCATTTGAAGCAAACCAAGAAGTATCCATTCCAGGCATTAAAATAGGAACAACACCTCCTGCCTTATAGCCAATAGCAACAATGAATAAATTAGCACCCTCTTCAATGAAACTAATACCAATAACCTTTTTTACGATATTATCAAGAAAAATTGCAGAATAAAGTCCGATAATGACCAATGCACCGGAAGTCAATAATATTGCAAGTTGTGTTTGTGCCATCAGCTATCCTCCCTTTGAGTTTTTTTAACAGCCAGAGCAATAAATACAGGTATAATTGCTGCACCCACAATAGCTTGGGTTAAAGCAACATCCGGCGCCAATAATATTTGGAAAAGAACTGCCAGAGCCCCGCCAGAAAAACCTGTCAAAATTGCTGCTTTCAATAAATCTTTTTGGATAAGAGCAAGAATTGCACTTAAAACGATTATTAAACATAATACAAACTCTATCATCTTACTCATCCTCTTTAATTTCTAATGTAGTAACTGAAAATTTTTCATCAGCTTTGAGTTTTTCAGAATCTTCACTTTCTAAAGCTTGCACTTTTTCCTTAGAATGGAAAAACGGATTATTTTCATCTACATCTTCTTCAACATTTTGTAAATCTAAATTATTTTCAATATCTTCTTTCTTCCAATAAGCATTAGCAATTGCATGGGCAATAAATGGTGCTAAAATAAAGTAAATTCCTGCAAGCAGATACTGGCCAATTGCAATCAACGCAATAATACATGCAACATCAAAAATACCCATAATGTGAATTCTTGCATAAACAACATTCTTTGTACCTTTATCAAAAGTAAGGAGACCTATTGCAGAAATTATTATTAAAATGGCTGCCAGGACAAGAAGAATTGATTGAACATATTCTATCACTAATCATCACCCCCCAAAACTGCAGCAAAAACAATAGTTCCTACAAAACCAAAGAATATTAAAGCTAAGGATATATCTCTAAAGAATTCGAGATTATACAATTCTCCAATAATCAATAATGCAACTGCAAATGCATTTATAACAATTGAGCTTCCTAAAAGCCCCATTGATGTGGATTTATATGCACCTATTCTCAAAGCAGTCAACATTATTATCATTAATGCAATAACCACAATATATTTTGAAATAAATAATACATCCATACTATCTCACTCGATTATTTAATAAAAAAATGAGAATTTCATTCCAACATTTTTTTTATATACTGTTCAAAAGGAATAATTTCCTCTTTTTTTCTTGGAGAAATAGTAGCTACTTTGATAATGTTATTTTCACTGTCCAAATCAACAGACAAAGTACCGGGAGTCAAAGAAATACTGTTTGCCAAAATTGTCTGTGAAACTGGCCTTTCTAAAACAGTTTCAATATCGACAACAACCGGATCAATATTCCTCATCATAACCGCATTAAATGCAACATCAAATGTTGCTTTAATGATTTCATAAATAAGGTCTAAGAAATAAATAATTCCATACCCAATTCTAGCCAAAAACATTAAATAAGCTCCATTTCATTATATTAAAAAAGTCAAAAAATTGACTAAATAAAAACATTATTATTTATCATGATTATTTATTATAAATGTTATGCATTCATGAAAAAAACTCATAAAAAATCATGCCGCCACGACAATTTTTAAAAAAAAGTATACTGAAAAGACCGCATATCTTAAAAAAATTAAAATAAATAATGTTTAGCACATTTAAAGGCGTTTAATGCATGAAAAAAAAGGTTGTTTTTACGACTTCATTACTGCAGAAAATCGATTAACTGACATAAATTTCAAATAGTTTAAATAAAACTGGAGCGTGATAAACTATTGAAATTAAAGATAAAATAAAAACCACAGCCAGTCCAAAACTTTTATAAACCTTTTTTGAAGATATTGGAGAAAATATTTTAATTCCAGAAGGGGTGAATGAATCAAGGACAATATGTGAAAACACACCTAAAAACAGACTTAAAGCAATTTCAATATATGAAATTTCGCCTGTTTTAATAACAAATAAACTGATGAAAAATGTTGGTAAAAACACCATTAATAATTTCTTATTTAAGAACATGAAGCTTAAAAGAGCAATTAAAATAGCCAGAATCAAATAGTGATTTTTTAATGAGGTTACTGAAACAATTAACTGCAAAGCCCAAATTAATATCAGACTAACTGCCGAAGTCAATGTCAACACTCCAAAGATGGAATGTGTAAAACTGCGATGCTGGGAAAAATAAAATATTGCTCCTAAAAATACAATTATTAAACCAACATAATAAGGCAATTCAATTATATAAAGAGAAATGAAGAGAACTAACCCGAAAATGATAATCTTATAGACGTTTTCCTTTTTGAATTTATGGTCAAAGTCAGGAATATTTGCACCAATTAATGTTAGAGCAATCAACAATGGACTGTGAAAAAACATGCCTGCCAGAATTAATGCAAATATAGAATGCCATTTATAAGACGACACTTAAATCACCTTATAAATACTATTTAAATAATTATTAAAAATAAATAATCCAAGAGCATTTGAAAAGTAACCTTAAATTCCAAAATATGATAAAAAACTTTTCATCTGATAAAAAGACTTTCTAATGGCCTGTGAAGTAACATTGCCGAATGGACATAAAACTTCACAGGTAACAGCAGGAATTCCTTTTAAGTTGCAAACATCTTCCATCGCCCCCTTATAAGAAGATCCGGCATAATTAAAATAAATCATTTTAGATCCAACATCTTTTGAAATATAATTAGCTATTAGAAAGCTTTCAGGAGTCGGACATTTAGATGAAAAAATAGATTCGCACCCAGGATTTGAATTATGCGCAGTGGAATGAAAATCACCAACAAAATCAATGTCCAAGTTTTCAATGCATCTGACTATCAAATTACTTAAAGAATTGTTGATGTGAGCAGAACGATTTAAATCCTTTGAATTGAAGGTTCTTTCATTATTCATAGATGATTTTGGGCATGCAAAAGGTATAAAATAAACTGTATGATTCAAATCTTTACCAATTAAATCATTCAGCAGCAATACATTAGCTATTTGAGGAGCCAATTCATTTCCATGTATTCCAGATAAAAGCAATATTTTATTTCCACAATTTCCTAATTTAAAAATAGAAGTTCCATAAACGGCTTTTTCTAAAATAAACTGAGTTAAGGAATTCAATTCCAGTTCATTTAGGATTTTATTGTTTCTTGAAATGTAGGCTCCTGAAAAATCAGAAATATAACTCATTTCCAGATTTTCAAATCGTTCTACCTTTTTAAAATACATATATTAATTATAGATAAAAACTCTTATTTAAAAATAGGGATTAAATTGAAAAAATACATTAAAAGATTAATAAAACTGGTCAATTATGAAAGAGATGCTGAAATAGATTTGATGACTCATGAAATCAGCACCATGTCTGGCAAAAAACGGGAAGAACTTGGCAGAGCCATAAATAAAGTTAAAGGAAAGAACATCGGCAAAGAATTAGGATTGGAAATTGTCCAATATGGCCGGTCAAAGCCCATTGATAGTGAAATTTCTGTTGGAGACATGGTTTTGATCAGTAGCGACAATCCTCTTCGAAGTGATTTAACCGGAACAGTAACTGAAAAAGGATCCCGATTTATTAAAGTTGCATTTGATAAGAGAATTCCAAAATGGGCCTTAAAAAAGAAAGTCAGAATTGATTTATATGCAAATGATGTAACTTTTAGAAGAATGGAAGATAATTTAAGACATTTAAACCTGAAAGGAAAAAATGCCTTAGAGTATATTTTAAGTCAGAGAAATCCTAAAAAAAATAAATCCCCACCTTATATCGATTACATTGACAAATCACTTAATGAATCTCAAAAATCGGCTGTTAAAAACGCTCTGTCATGTGAAAATTTCTTTTTAATTCATGGTCCCTTTGGAACCGGTAAAACAAGGACATTAGTTGAATTAATTTCACAAGAAACAAGACAGAACCATAAGGTCCTGGCTACTGCCGAGAGCAATGCGGCCGTAGATAATATTTTAGAAAGATTAATGGATAATAAAAAATTAAACTTAACCAGGCTTGGACATCCCCAAAGAGTATCAAAACACAACATCACCCAGACACTAGCATATAAAGTTGAAAAACACGAATTAAATAAAAAAATTGACAGGATTTACAAAAAAATTGACAAATTAATAGAAAAAAGGAAAAACTATACAAAACCAACACCTCAATACAGACGAGGATATGGAGACTATGAGATTCTCCACAATGCATCTAAAGGAAAAGGAGGGCGCGGAATAACTTTTGAGAAAATGAAATCAATGGCGCAATGGATTGAATATAATCAGGAAATTGATGAAGCCCATGACGATATAAAACGGATTGAAAATAAGATGATTAGAGACATTATTGAAAAGAGTGATGTTATTCTTGCAACAAACTCATCAGCAGCCCTTGAATCAATATCTCAAACAAAATTTGACGTAGCCATCATTGATGAAGCTTCACAAGCAACAATACCAAGTATATTAATTCCGATATCCAAAGCACACCGATTTATACTTGCAGGAGACCACAAACAACTGCCTCCTACAATCATAAGCGCTAAAGCAGACGAATTGAAAAAAACATTATTTGAAGAACTGATTAAAAAATATCCTTTTAAATCACAGCTATTAAATGTCCAGTATAGAATGAATAATCTGCTTATGGAATTTCCGAATAAGGAATTTTACAATAACGGTTTAAAAAGCGATTCAAGCGTTAGTAATATTGATATTGATGACCTGCTCAGTCCAAATAAACATGAAGAAGCATTGCTATTCATCAATACGTCAAATGCTGAAAACAATGGAGAAAACCACTTAAAAGATTCAAAATCAATAATAAACCAATTAGAATCTGAAATTGCCGTAAATATTGCTGAAGATTATTTGAAGGCAGGCGTCGGCACAGAAGATATCGGAATAATTACCCCATATGCAGATCAAGTAAAAATCATACAAGACAACACACCTGTTGAAGTAAAAACAGTTGACGGATTTCAGGGAAGAGAAAAAGAAATCATAATAATATCAACAGTCAGAAGCAATAATAATGGAAATATTGGATTTTTACAAGATTTAAGGCGATTAAATGTTGCAATAACACGAGCTAAGAGAAAATTAATAATTATAGGAAATAAAAATACTTTAAAAAATAATCCAACATACAACAGACTTATTGAATTTGTTGAAGGTGAAAAATTATTAATCGATATTTAACCATATAAACACTTAAAAATTATAAATACTATTAAAAATAAAATTATTAAATGAATATATAATTATTATTTATTTATTAACGGTGATTAATTATGACTGAAAAAGTAGTTTTAGCATTCAGTGGAGGATTAGATACCTCTGTTTGCGTCAAATTATTAGAAGAAAAGTATGATGTGGAAGTTATTACCGCATGTGTAGATGTTGGACAAGGCGAAGAAGAAATGGAAAAAGCAAAAACCATGGCATCTAAAATTGGTGGTTTAAAACACTACAATATCGATGCAAGAGATGAATTTGCAAATGAATACATCGCACGTGCAATCAAAGCAAATGCAGAATATGAAGGTTACCCATTAAGCACTGCACTTGCAAGACCCCTTATTGCTCAAAAAATTATCGATATAGCTAAAAAAGAAGGAGCAACTGCTATTGCACATGGATGTACCGGAAAAGGAAACGACCAATTTAGATTTGAAGCAGTTATTCTTGCAATGTCTGATTTAGACATCATTGCACCAATCAGAGAATTAAACTTAACAAGAACTGAAGAAGTAGAATATGCAAAAGCTAAAGGAATCGAATTAAGTTCAGACAAGCTTTACAGTATTGATGAAAACATTTGGGGAAGATCAATTGAAGGAGACATATTGGAAGACCCTGCAAACGAACCTCCTGAAGAAATCTATGAATGGACCAAATCCTGGCAAGATGCAAATGACGAACCTGAAAAAGTAACAATTGAATTTGAAGAAGGTGTTCCAATAGCTATCAACGGCGAAATGATGCCTTTAATTGACCTTATCAGAAAAGCAAATGAAATTGCCGGAAACAATGGTGTCGGAAGAGTAGATACAATTGAAAACAGAATGATTGGTCTTAAAAGTAGGGAAAACTACGAAGTGCCGGGCGCTAAATTATTAATTGCTGCTCACCAGTCTTTAGAGGAATTGGTTTTAACTACTGATGAATTAAGATTTGCAGAATACATGTCAACACTTTATGCTGATTTAGTCTACAGAGCTCTCTGGCAAGAACCATTAAGAGAAGATTTGGACAACGCATTTGACAAGATGCAAGAAAGAGTTAGTGGAGAAGTTGTAATGAAACTTTTCAAAGGTTCCATCCAACCGCTAGTTAGAAAATCTCCATTTAGCCTACACAGCATTGAACAGATTACCTTTGAAGACAAGGAAACTGACCAAAGAGAAGTTGAAGGTATGATTAAATACCACGGTCTTCAAGCGGCCAATTACCAAAAATTAAACAGATAGCTTTATAGCTATCATTACTTATTTTTTTATAGTTTATGTCTAAAATTAATCAATTGCAGGAAATTATTGACAATTCTAAAAGCATTGTGTTTTTTGGAGGGGCAGGAGTCTCAACAGAAAGTGGAATTCCTGATTTCAGGTCTGAAAATGGAATTTTTCAAAGTTTGAAAAAATATGGAGACACACCTGAAAATCTTGTTTCACATAGCTATTATTTAGACCATACCGAAGAATTTTTCCAATATTATAAGGAAAACCTTATTTTTAAAGATGCAAAACCAAACCCTGCACACACAGCACTAGCCGAATTAGAAAAAGCTGGAAAATTAAAAGCCATCATTACACAAAACATTGATGGCCTTCACCAGAAGGTAGGAAGTAAAAATGTATTGGAACTTCATGGAAGCATTCACAGAAATACCTGCCAGATCTGCGGGAAAAAATACAATTTAGACTATATTCTAGAAAGTGACGGAATACCCAAGTGTGAGTGCGGAGGCATTATAAAACCGGATGTTGTGTTATATGAAGAACCTCTAAACAACGGGATTTTAAATTTTTCAGCAGATTACATCTCTCAAGCAGACACATTAATTGTTGGGGGAACTTCACTTGTTGTTTATCCAGCAGCAGGACTTATAAACTATTTTAACGGTGAAACCCTTGTCCTGATTAACAAAAGTAAAACACCATATGATAATCTTGCAACACTAATCATTAACGATGCCATCGGGGAAATTTTTGCCCAAATCAAAATTTAGAGATTCCGGAATCAAGGTTATTCCTTCTAGCTGATTGTCGCACCTGTAAACAAGTATTTCAACACCTTCGCCATAGGCTTCATTTAGTGTTTGAGAAAAAACCGGATCATTTTCCCAGTTTGGTCTGAAGAATTTGCCAGCAGGATGTTGAATTAGGAAAAAAACAATGCAACGATTTTTCTCTTTTTTAAGCTTTATTAGCTCTTTTAGGTGTTTTACTCCCCTTTCAGTAGGAGCATCTGGAAATCTGGCTTCACCATCAACAATTAGAGTGACACCTTTTACTTCAACATAACATTCCTCAGTTTCATTTGAAAGATATATGTCAATTCTTGAATTGTCAACGCTCTTTTCTCTTTGATGAACAGAATATCCTACAAGTTCTTTAATTTTACCTTCAACGATTGAATCATAAACAATGCTATTGGCTTGCTGAGAGTAAAGTGACACCAGCACATTTTTGTTTTCTACAAAATGAAGTGAAAATTTGGTTTTTCTATTTGGATTGTCTGAAGGTTTAAGCCAAACAGCAGCATCCTCAACCAGTAACTCCTTACATCTGCCTGTATTCGGCACATGAGCCTTTTCCATTTTGCCGTCGATTTCGACCTCAGCGATAAATCTGTTTGGACGATTTTTAAAAATTCCTTTAACATAATCCATTTTTAATCACATTTCCAATAAAGGACACCAGATCTGATGCTGAAAACCCATTTCCTTTAACATTAAAAGCCTCATCACCTGCAAGGCCATTAATAAAAGTGGCAAGAGCAGCACTATCAAAAGCATTTAATCCTTGAGCAAATAAACTAGCAGCAACACCTGAAAGTGCATCACCAGTTCCCCCAACAGTCATTCCAGGATTGCCAGTTTTATTAATCTTAAAGTTATTTCCAGATAAAATCAAATCGAATTTTCCTTTAATAACAACCGTTCCTTTTATTTGGCGGGTGATTTGTTGGAATTTTTCAATGTTTTCATCAACCAGTTTAAAGTCATATGAATCTATGTCCAGTTCCAAACCGTTTTCGAGTTTGAAAAATGATTTAAATTCAAAAATATGAGGAGTTAAAATGATATCTTCACGGTTTTTAATCAGCGCCAATTCGACCATTTTTAAAGCATCAGCATCCAGAACAATAGGTTTTTTTATTTTTGAGACAAGCACATTAAATAATTTTGAAGTCTCATCAGAAATTCCTGATCCAGGACCAATTAATACAGCATCGACATTTTGTGACAGTTTAATAATTTCTTCACTGTTTTTTAAAGACAATTCATCACCTGCAAGAGATTTAACAATTAAATCAGGAGAAGTAGCTTTAATAGCTTCAGCTGCCTTTTGAGGAGAGGCAACATAAACTAAATCTGCACCCGCGCCGATTGCAGCCATTCCAGCAATAGCCGGAGCACCGGAATAATCAGAAGATCCCCCAACAATAAGTAAACGGCCGTTATTGCCTTTATGTGAATTTGAATCCCTGTTTTTAAGTCTTAAAAAGTCGCCGAAATTAACAAAATACTCTGCTTCAAATGGAATACCGATATCTGCAGTTACAAGGCCTCCAACAACCTCCTCATCAGCATTTCTAACACCTGTTTTGATTTTGTGAAAACTGATTGTATAATCCGGAACAACCGCCAAATCCGCAATCTCGCCAGTTAAAGGATCCATTCCAGAAGGGACATCCACACTTATTTTAATTCCGTCAGATTCATTAATAATTTCAATAGCCCTTTTAATATTAGTTTGCAATTTCCCTTTGATTCCGGTTCCCAAAAGACCGTCAACGATTACAAACTCCTCATCCCTGCTTTTAGCAACTTCACAATTATTGATGTCATCTAAATTTTTTAAATTGAAAATATTTAAACGGGACAAACGAGGTTTCATATTTTTTAGGATTTCAAGATTAATCCTGGCATCGCCAGAGTGAATATTATCCTTTAACATGTAAATATCAACATTATATCCCCTATTCAACAAGTATCTTGCTGCTACAAAACCGTCACCGGCATTCCCCCCAGAACCTGTAAAAATCACTACTTTAACCGGCTTGGCAAAAGTATAAACTGCAATTTTACCTACTTCTTCAGCTAATGATTTACCGGCAGATTCCATCAGACACAGCCTTGATAAACCTAAATATTCACAATTATAATCAGTAACCATCATATCAAGGGGTTTCATAATAATCCCACACTTTTACTCCTTACAATAATATCTTGTATTGTATTTCCTATTAATTAAATTTTTTTCAAGACCAAAAATATATTACAGAAATTAACTGATACCTACAATGACTCTTACAAGCTTTGTTGATTTTAATCAGTTCGATTTTGGTTCCAAATTAAAAAAAATCTCGAATGGTTTTTTGAAAAGTATTTTTCAATTATCTATCTTTTATGATAAACGAAGATTTTATATCTTGATGCAGCTTATTTTCTAATTGTTTTATAAAGGAAATAATATTGAATATAAAAAAGACAAACCACTCCTAAACGTTACCAATGACCGGCATTAGATTTTTGTAATGTTGTGTATGCTCTTAGCGCCATGACCTCCAAATATTTGCCAACTGCCTTCACTTAAAATCTTAAAAAGTTCCCTGCGTTGAATAGCACAAAGTTCTTTATCACTATCAACTGAAGTCATTAATATTGGAGCATGCATATTATATTCTGCCTGTTTCGGAATCATATCCTTCATATTAATGAAAATATCTCCAGTAAATGTTATATGATGTTTAAAGTCTATAAGTATTGATTCACCTTTAAGATGACCTCCTTTTCCTTCATAAACTTTAAAATGCAGTTCTCCAAAATCGAAAATCCCCGTTTGTTCCAATGCCCGATTTATATGCCTGTTTTCACCAATGATTTTAAGTTTATCCGGAGGAGTTGTTTTATAAGATGTTAAAATATTACAAATTCCAATATAAGGCTTGTGTAATGGATTTTTTTCACGGAAATTTCCTTCGCCCTCATGTTCAAGTTTTAATGATTCTGCACTTTTTGCACTGGCATAAACAACATCAAAAAGATTTAATAATCCGCAGTGGTCAACATCAGCGTGAGTGATGAATACCTCTTTTTCAATATCATCAAAATTCGGGATTATACTTTTAATAATCTCAATCATTTCCTCTTCAAAACAGGCATAACCAGTATCAACAAATAAATATCTTCCCATACTTTTTATAATTGCAGTATTGCTTCCGCATGGAGGTTCAATAAGTATTATTTCTGTGTTTTCAGTGATTTTATGTGTCGTTATTCTTGCATCGAAATTTTCACATCTGGAATGTGAAAGAATTTCAGTTAATTTTGATATGCTTTCAAATGTCTTATAAGGTGAAACTCCTGTTTCATCCAGTATTTGCATTGCAAGATTAGTATTAACAATTAATTCATTTTTAGCCCCATCAGTTATGTCCATTGCCTTTGCAAGTTCATTTACAAAATTATTGTAAAAAAAGCTATTATCATAAATCTTATTGCTCTGGTCATATTTTATGATTCGCAAATCACATTGTTCTTTAGCCTCTTTCATGAAATCGTCAATACGTGTTTGGCCTTCAGCAATTAAACCCATTTTAAAATATTGGTAGTTTGTATCATTTTCCTGTGAACTGATATAGGAAATATTAAATTTATAATCATTAATAAGTTCTAAAATAGGAGTAACGCTACCTGGTGTATCTTTTAATTTAAATTCAAGTAGAACTATATCACGATTTTCAGTATTGCACTGCAAATATCCAATTTCCATCAAATCTTCAGCTGCTTTTTTAAGTTGTTCTTCTGTTCCTTCAGCATCGATAAAAAGCATGTGGGAATCAACAGATTTGTTATAGCTTACTCTAGTAATGTTTATACCTATTGATGAAAAACATTTACTTGCTTTTAAAAATGATCCAATATGATTTGGCATTGTTGTAACGAATGTTTTTCTCATTTATATTCACCTGTTTACTTAAATGAACTTTGTTTATCATATTACTTAAAATTTTATTGGGAAAATTATAAAAAATCACATTAACAAAGCAATATTGGTGTTGATTTACTTTCAACACAACATATCCTCCCACAATTAAACGTGCCGAATATTTTCACCAAGCCAGTGCCAATAGGCAATGAGAAAGATTACCTTAAATTAAAATATAACTTTTTACTTAAAATATAATTATTAGAAATAATATTAAGGAAAAAACATCTATGAGAAAAATTACAATAAAGATCTTAACAAAACTGCCAAAAAGATATGTGACAGCAGGATTAGTATCGGTTATTGCACTGTTTATCTATGGAGTTGTTGGTTCCTATTTTATAATGGGTCTAAGTCCTATTGATTCTGTTTATTATTCTGTCATAACTATGGCAACTGTAGGTTATGGAGATTATATACCTCAAACTGGAATTCAAAAGATTTTTGCAACAACATTAGCTCTCTCAGGCGTTGCAATACTTGCTTATGTATTCAATTTATTTTTAACAAATTTTCAACAGACAATGAGAAAATATTCAAAAGAGGCCAGGAAAATGAAAAAAATTAATGACATGGAGGATTATTATATTCTTTGCGGATTCGGCAGAGTCGGAAAAGTAGTATTTGAAGAACTGAAAAAAAGAAATCAGAATATTATCATATTTGAAAAAGATAAAGAGGTTTGCGAAAGCATTGAGGAAACTGATTCAATCGTTACCATTAACAAAGATGCTACCGAAGATGATTTAATAGCTAAATTAGCTAATGAAAAATGCAACAGCATAATTATAAGCACCGGAAATGATGTAAGCAACCTGTTTATTGTTTTAACAATACGTGAAACTAACCCTGATGCATGGATTGTTACAAGAGCAAGTAAAATTAGAAATATATCCCGTCTTAGAAAAGCAGGTGCAGATAAAGTTGTTTCTCCGGAAATAAGCGGAGGACAGGACATGTACTTTGAATCCACCAAACCCCATCTTTTAAGAATAACCGTAAGACACTCATTTAATGAGATATATGATGAACTTAAAGTAATTAATAAACATGGATGCATCCTAGAAAATATTGATTACCACCTCCCAGGAGTTAAGACACCACTTACACGCGAAATAAATGTAACAAGACTTGTGGATGGTCAAAAATACAGAAATTACCTACAAATACATGATGACCAGAAGATGGCATTGGAAAATCTATATAAAGTTGCCAACAATATCCATTCCCATTTTATTTTAGGACCCGATAAAAATTCCCTAGATAATTTGATTAAGGATTTAGAGAAAATGGAAGAGATTATTGGAATCAATTTAACAGATGAACAAATTGCTGAAATAACCAAAAAAGAGATATGCTGAATAAATAAAAAAAAAAGAAAAGAGAATGAAATTCTCTAGAATAAGTCTTGTAAATTCATGATGTAAGCACCTAATTTACCGTCGAAGTTACCTGCACTAATTTCAAGTACTCCATCGACATCGCAAGCTGCTTCGATACCTGCTTTCATAGCTGCTTTGACAGATTCTTCATCTACACCATCAATAACAATTTCAAATACACCATCAGCATCTTCCCTAATATCTGAGTCCACTTCACCTTTTAAGGTTACACACATTTTTTCGTTAGTAGATGCGTTTAAGAATTTTGAATATTTGTTGGATCCTACTTTAGAACCTGATGCAACCATACCGCCAGGGAATGGAGTGATTACACCTTCAACTTTTGAAATAGCTTCAACAGCAGCTTGTGCTGCTTCTACACCAGTCATTTGGTCTTTTGCTAAGATAAAGAAGTTTCCTCCAGCAACCCCATCTTTGTATCCGAATTCAGATTCTACTAAGAAATCACCAGACATAATCGGGATAGAGTGGATTTTTCTTCCGTCAATGTCGCATTCTTTTTCAAATCCGTCACCGAAGAATTTTAGTTTATTACCAGTTTTTAAAGTGTCTTCAGCATCGAGATAGTTGAATGCAGCTGCGGTAGGAGAAGTTAAAATACACATTCCAATTCTTTCCATTAACTCATGGTCAAGTGCTTTTTTACCGCCTTGACAGATCATGATAACATAACCAGGTCTTCCATCAGGAGTGTTTTCAGCCGGTACAAAACAATCAATACCTGCTTCTGCAGGACATCCAATAACAGAAGTTCCGTAACCGGTTGCTTCAGTTGCTGCGATTTTTGCCAATTCTTCAGTTGCTGCAGTAACTAAAATTCTAGTCACTTTAATTCCGAAACCTTCTGCATAAGTATCTTTAATTTCTACGCCATTAATTTCCATGATTTCACCAAAATTAATATGCAAAAAAATAAATTTTTTGCTATATTACAATTTATGAATATAAATTAAAATAAAGTTTTCTATTTAATTATCTGTTTCATCTTCAAAAGCATCTTCAATCTCATCAGAAGATGAACCTAATGAAGCCTTATCCAAAATTGAAGACCCATACTGAGGCAAAATGACCATTCCCAAAATTGTAGCCAACCAAAATGAAATTAATCTTTCGATGAGAGTTGCTGCAGCACTGATTGAAGCAGATATTCCTGCAACGGAATAAAATACAACCATAATTCCGTCAACAGCACCAAGGCCTCCCGGAAGAAGAGGAATCATACCTACCAATGAAGCAATGATGAAAACTTCCCCTATAATAATCGGACTAATATTTGCTCCAAAAGCTAAAAATACAAAATAAACTCTTAAAATCTCCAAAATCCAGATAACAAAGGATAACGGCAATGCATAATAAGTAACTTTTTTACTTGAAATCACTATTTTCATGGTATTTTGGAAGTCAGATATTACAGAATGAATTTTATTTTCCAATTCAGCTGAATTTTTCTTATAAAACCTTCTAACCAATCCAATAATCCAATTATCAACACGTTTTCCAAATTTAGGATTCACAGACATGTAAACAATTACAACTAAAAGAATAATTATAACAATTACTGATAAGACCATTACAATAATCAACCACAAATCCAAATTGAAATAGAACGGCATTCCAATTATTGTTATAATCGCCAGCAATACAAATGGAAAAGTGTCCAAAGCCCTGTCTGCTACAACAGTGGCAAATGTCTCCCTCATTGGATATCCATCTTCTTTAGACAGAATATATGCCCTTACTGGTTCTCCCCCTCCACGTCCGGAAGGAGTGATATTATTAACAGCAAGCCCTACCAAAACCATCGGGAACAGTTTTTTAAAGCTTGTATTAATATCTGCCAGATTGTTAAGTATCTGCCAACGTAAAGTATACAATCCATAAGTAATCACTTGTATAGCAATAGCTAAGATAATCAAATCCAGTTTTGCAATCTTTAATGCGGCCAAAACTTCTTCTATTCCCACCAGCCACAACATTACAGCCAATATAAGAAGACTGATTCCAAGAAAAAATAATGATTTTTTATCCATAGTTATAATAATTATTATTCTCCATACTTATAAATTTATATAGAGATTTATCCATAGTATTACAATAATGAGATATATAACAAAAACTGATTTACTGATTGTAGGAATGAATTCAGGATATTTAATGGTCGGAATTGGATTGATGTGTTTAGCACCATTAATAGTGGATTTGGTTTATTTTGAGTTTGATTTGATTAGTTTTATCCTACCGTCAGCAATATCCATATGTCTCGGCATTTTCTGCATAAAATATTTAAACAGTTATTCTAAAAAAAAGATGCGGCTTAAACATGGAATGATTATTTCTTCATTTGCATGGTTATGGGCGGGAGTTATTGGAGGATTGGTTTTTACCCTTGCAACCCCCCTTGCACCTATTGATGCAGTTTTTGAAAGTGTGTCTGCTTTAACCGGTACTGGAATGACCATGTTTTCCAATGTGGAAATATTGCCCCATAGCATACTGTTTTTCAGAGCTTTTGAACAGTGGATTGGAGGTTTAGGAGTTGTTGTTATGATTATCAGCATTTTATCCAAACCCGGAACAACATCCTCCAAATTATACGAATCAGAAGCCCGTGAAGAACGTATAAAACCCAGCACAAAAGCTACTCTCAAAAAAACAATAGAGATATATGTAATTTATACCATTTTAGGAATTGTACTGTATTTGCTGGCAGGACTTCCTGTTTTTGATTCAATCTGCAACACATTTGCCATAATCTCAACCGGCGGTATGAGCATTAAAAACGCAAATATGGGATTTTACAATAGCGATTTGGTTTATTTAGTCTCCATTGTTTTGATGATATTGGGAGCAACAAGCTTTTTAATCCATTACAAAGTCATAAGTACAAGAGGAAAATCTTTAATTGAAGATTTGCAATTTAAATTAATTATTTGCATAATAGCTTTTGTAACACTGATGCTTTATTATGTCTCAAATATCGTTCCGATAGACCTGTTATTTACAGTAGTCTCAGCACTAACAACAACTGGAGCAAACGTCGCATCCCCGGCAGCAATGGCTGGTTGGCCATCATTTGTATTGATTTGTTTAATGTGCCTGATGCTGACTGGAGGTTCCAACGGATCCACAGTAGGTGCTATCAAACTTGTTAGAGTAATTACCTT
Source organism: Methanobrevibacter sp. (assembly GCF_030539875.1). NCBI lineage: Archaea > Methanobacteriati > Methanobacteriota > Methanobacteria > Methanobacteriales > Methanobacteriaceae > Methanobrevibacter > Methanobrevibacter sp. Next base: position 2,767 of record NZ_JAUNXI010000021.1, on the reverse strand, counting down.
TTTTAAAGGAATTTACAGACACATACTTGAAATCCTATCACCAAGTGGCAGAGTTGTTCCAATAAAATTACAAGGCCGACAGATACCTGAAAGAGTAGTGGCGCAATCTGGAAATTATATTACATTATATTTCATATTCATACTTATTTCATGGGCGTTATTCTGCCTGTGGGGATACGATCCATTTGACAGCCTATTCTCAGTAGTATCTCTTCAGGGCAATAACGGTTTGGACCTTGGAATTATCTCAGGTCACATGCCTCCTGTCTTAAAAATAGTATCAATGATTAATATGTGGACAGGAAGGCTGGAAATATATCCGGTGCTAATTTCATTAAGGGCCGTTTTTGAACTTTTTAAAAGATAAGTTTATAATCTTTAAAAATAAATATTGATTATTTATTGTTAAAGGTGATTAAATGGATTATGTGATAATTATGGGAGGAGGCCGTGTCGGACTTGCTCTTGCAAATTTATTAATTAATGAAGGATACGACATTACACTAATTGAAAGTGATGAATCATTATGTGGTGAAGTTGCATCAGAGCTTGATGCATTGGTTGTTTGTGGAAACGGAACAAACTCCAAAGTACTTGAAGAAATAAACATCGAAGATGCCGAATACTTCATTGCAACAACCGGAAATGATGAGGCAAACTTACTTTCATGCATTTTAGTTAGAAAATATAATGTCCCCCATATTATTGCCAGAGTAAGTAATCCTGACCACGAAGAAGCGTTTAAAGAAGTTGGAATTGAAAAAGTAATCAGCCCCGAAAGAGCAGCTGCATCATATTTGCAAAAGGTTGTTACAAGACCGAATACAGCCGAACTGATGACAATCGGTCAGGGAGATGGAGAAATCTTAGATATGACCATAACCAATGATAAAATTATTGGTAAAAAATTCAAAGATGTTTCTCCAACAAAAGATTTTATAATTATCGCAGCTTATCAAAATAAAACATTAGTTATTCCGCAGCCCGACAATATAATTAGCCGTGGTGAAAAGGTTTCCGTTCTTGTAAAAAGAGGAACATTTAAAAAAGTATCCAAAAAGTTAGAAAAGAATTCATAAAAATGAATAAGACATTTTAATATGTTCTTTCCCATTATTTTCCAAAATAGGTCCATGGCCGGGGAAAAGTTTTACTACATCTAACTTCATTAATTTTTCAATACTTTTTTTCATATCCTCATAGTTTCCACCAATATCCATTCTACCAACACCCCCTCCGGCAAAAATAGTATCACCGCAGATTAGTGTTTCACCGTCCCATAGAGAAATGCCGCCACTAGTATGGCCAGGAGTATGAATTACTTTAAAATCAGCTATTTCATCCCCTTCTTCTAATTCAATGTCTACACGGGAATTACTGGCATCATCAAAACCAAAGGCACTAGCTGCAGTTCCTAAAGTATCCTCATTTTTAATTGGAATTGCATCCAATTTATGAACCGCAATTTTGGCATTTGGGAAAAAATGATTACCTCCGATATGGTCAAAATGACAGTGAGTATTAACAACCAATTCAATATCTTCCGGTTCAACACCGTTTTCACGTAATTTAGAGAATAAATACTCCTTGTTTTGACCGGCTCCAGTATCAACTAAAATATTGTCATTAATCAGATAACAATTTGAATCATAATTAAGTCCTAAAATAAAAACAATGTCTGACATGAATAAATAATATCAATACGAAAGTAATTAAAATTTTTGAAAAAAAGTTTTATATGAAAATGGGGTCACAGGGATTTGAACCCCGATCCTGGGATTTCTCTTGCCTCAGTACTCCAATTGTTCATCACAACAGGTACTGTTCAGTTACGCGTATATTTCTTCAAAGACAACTGGAGTCCCAGATGATGCCAGGTTACACCATAACCCCACATATAACATACAGTAATAAATTTATTTTAATAATATATAAACATTATCATTTACATTAATTTCATTTGCTTATCGATACCTGTTATCTCATCAATTTCCAGTCCTTTTTCAAGAGCATAATCCTTTTCAACTTTATAGTTACCATTTCGAGTACGAGGAGTTTTATCAGGTTCCAAAAAAAGCCATTTGATGTATTTAAATCTGATACCTATATAGGGTTTTGCACCGAATATTTTTGAGAATTTGCATAACTCATCAATTTGAAGCGAATCAATGTAGATTTTATCTTTGGTAGTTGTTTTAACTTCAATAGCCAAATATATATTGCCATTCCCTGCAACAACATCAGGCAATGGATTTTTAGTAGCTCCCCCAGATGCAGGAGCCCTCATAGCTGCAAAATTCCTTTCCCAAAGTTTATGTACCAAATCCCTTTCTTCAGCAGACCCTTTTTTAGCCATAATAACACAACAAGTAAAAAAATATTCTATATAATACCTAATTTGTTCAAAGCAATATATAATAAAAATGCGAGAGCATCTGAAAAGTAATCAAAAAAATAGTTTTTTATAAATGGGGCCGGAGCCGAGATTCGAACCCGAGTCCCGGGATCCACAGTCCCGGAGGATGACCACCTACCCTACCCCGGCAAATGAAATAAAATGAAAAAACTGTAAGAATGCGGGAGCAGGGATTTGAACCCTGGTAGACCTGCGTCAACAGGTCCTAAGCCTGTCCCCTTTGGCCTCTCGGGCACCCCCGCTTAAAGAAAAAACAAAGGATACATAGAAACCATAAAAAATCTTAACAAGTTTTTAAAAATGCTCCGGCCGGGATTCGAACCCGAGTCTTCGGCTCGAAAGGCCGAAATG
>NZ_JAUNXI010000020.1:18274-34805 GCF_030539875.1 Methanobrevibacter sp. | reverse complement strand
CCTAAAATAAAAAAAAAGTTGATGAAGAAATGTTAAAATTAATAAAAAATTCTATGGATAGTTAAAATTCTTTTATTAATTTTATTATATTCTCAGATGCCTTTCCATCATCGAATTCATTGTATTTTTCCTTAAAAGCCTGATATTTGCCACCATACTTTTCAAAATATTCCTCTTTTGTATTGTTTTTGATAAAATCAACAAGTTCGTCAGTGGTTTCTATAAGAGGTCCGGGAACGGTATTGATATCAAAATAAAAGTCTCTTAAATTGTCCTTGTAGAACTCCATGTCATATGTGAAGAATAGTATAGGTCTGTTCAATAGGGCATAATCAAACATTACGGAAGAATAATCTGTTATTAGAAGATCTGAAATAAGATAAAGCTCTTGAATATCCCACATTTCATTGCATTCAATAACGAAATCTCCATAATCCTCCCAGTTGATCTTGTCCTTTACAAGATAATGGAATTTCACAATCAAAACATAGTCATCAGATAATGCATTTTTCATTGCATTAAAATCCATTTCTGTTGCAAACTTGTAAACTCCGCTGTCATAATATTCATTATCTCTCCATGTCGGTGCATAAAGGATAATTTTTTTATTCTTATCTATACCAAGTTTATTTTTTATCTCATTTATCTTGGTTTCATTGTTTTCATTGATTAGAATATCATTGCGGGGATAGCCTATCTCAAGCATTTCACCATCAAATGCAAAGGCCCTTTTGAAAATTTCAGAGGAATAGCTGTTTTGTGATATAAGATAATCCCATGCGGAAGTGTTTTTGGCAAAATTCTCCCTGTATTTTTCTATATTTTGATGACCGCTCATGTTCACCTTTTCCATATCCAAGGCAAGCTTTTTAAGAGGAGTTCCATGCCATGTTTGAATGTATTTTGTTTTTTTATTCTTTCTTAAGTAGTATTGATGCCTTGAATCAAATATCCAGAACTTGCTTCTTCTGCTGTAATAGAGAAATTTGAATCTTGATCTTTTAATTTTTTCCCCATTTCCAGGAATCTCGATTGCAGGGTTTTGAAAAGACCAGATGCATTTGTATTTCTTATCAAGGCCTTGTCTTACCATTTCCTCATAGATATATTTGGGATTTCCAGTATAATTACGGCCATTGCTTGATTCAAATAAAATGACATTGTCTTTGACTGGAATGAAAATTGAGCCGATCTTGTATGCTGCAATTGCCAGGTCCCTGATTATTTCCTTTATTGTTGGCATGGTTTGGTTCCGTTTACTCTTATTTGTTTTCTAATTCTTCCACTAATAGCTGAGCATTTTCCCAGTCGGTGTGGTCATCTATCTCAGTCCATTTAAGGCCGTTGGTCAATACATAATCAATAATGGTTGTCTCACTTAAATCCTTGTATGCGAAGTCATAGTAGTTTTGAGGATCTTCATCAATCTTGTCTTCGAGTATTCTGTTGAATTGAACAAGGTCGTCTGAAACAACTTTTGAGACTCCAATGAATTCACCTGTTGAAGATGGAATGTCAAGACCCTTTCCAATATCCTCTATTTTTCCATTAGCTATTGTGTTGTCATCATTAAATGATTCGTTGGCAATGATAAGCTTGAATGATTCTTCATTAAGCTCTTTGAAATTGTCTACAATCATTCCGGTATTTTTTGTTTTTGCAAGTCTTGATATGATTTCAGGATCCACAACATTGTCTCCATTTACCAGAATGAAGTCATCCTTGTCGTTTTCCTCTATATATTTGCTTGCAATATAGGTTGATACTGAGGTATTGGTGACATCATATTTTTCATTTTCCAATATTGTGATGTCGATATCGTATTTTTCAACTATTTTAGGACATATTTCCTCAACGGTTTCCTTTTTGTATCCTACAAGAACTATGAATTTCTTCATTCCCGCATCGATGCAGTTCTTAATCATTCTCTCAAGCAATGTCATGTCGTTTATTTCAAGAAGCGCCTTTGGAATGTTGTCAGTCAATGGTCTGAGTCTGGTTCCCATTCCAGCAGCTAGTATTACACCTATCATTTTATCACACTATTAAATTTTTAAATTTATTGATTATCTTTATTTTCAGTTTTTAAAGGTTTTAAATGTTTTTTATAAGATTTTGTAAAAATTAATAAAGCATTTATTCAATATTATCCCACAAGGTTCTGAAAGCTATCTTAGGAGGAATCCTATTTACAATGACATCATATACAAAGTCCACAATAACGCTTTGAATATTATAATTGCTGCAGATGTCCTTCATCGCCATTATTGAATTCTTTCCTTCAAAGACTACTCCGCTGGCCTTTTCATCAATGATCAGTCTCTGGCCGTAAAGCATTCCAAGAGTATGGTTCCTGCTTTCAAGCGAAGTGGAAGTCAGTACAAGATCTCCAAATCCGCAGTATTCACTTGCAGTTGATTCGTCTCCGCCAATGCTTTTTATAATGTCCTTTGTCTCGGTAAAACCTTTTGTTAGAACTCCGTATCTGGCATTTTCATTAATGTTCATTCCTTCACAAATACCATTAGCTATTGCATTGATGTTCTTTGTAACACCGCATATTTCAAGTCCTACAACATCATCGATGATTTTCACCTTGAATTGTGGAGTGTCAAGCACGGATTTGACTATTTTAGCATTTTCATGGCTTCTTGATGCTATGTTTGACACAGTAGACAGTCTAAGCATGATTTCAGATGCGAAGTTAGGTCCGGACAATGCCACGTACTGGTCATCAAAATACTCTTCAATAAGCTTCCCCATGGTTTTAAGAGAGGGATATTCGATTCCCTTTGCAGTGGTTACAAGTATTGCATCCTCTCGGAGTACTCCTTTAAGATTTTCAAGCACGGATCTGAATGCAGAAGATGGAATAGCAAGTATGATGACCTTGCAGTCCTTTATGTCATCATAATCTGTAGTAGCTATTATGTTGTCCTTCAATTGAGTATTTGGATAATATTCATTGTTGAATCTTACAGAATTTATTTCTTCCTTCAGTTCTTCCCTTCTTAAATGCAGATAGACTTCATCCGCATTTTCAGCCACAGTTTGTGCTAATGCGGTTCCCAATGCTCCCGCTCCTATGACAGCAACTTTTTCCATACTCTCACCTGAAATAATTTTTTAATAAAGACTTGATTTCTTTTTCATGATTATTTTAATTATTCACTAAAACTAACCCTTTCAAACTTCTCCGGCTCTAGCACGGATTTGGTAGCATCTACTCCTACTTTTGTAGTTGTTCCATCAGGCTTTGCCACAGGGTCAAGTGATGAGCCTCTTGCCTTAGGAATGATTATGATATCATCGTCACCTTTTACACGGGTAGCTATTGCATACTCAATATCCTGAGGGTCGAAGATGTCAATGTCCTCATCAACCACGACAACGTGCTTCAAGGATGGATGAGCGGCAAGAGCTGCCATCATTACATTCTTTGCATCTCCTTCGGTCTGCTTCTTGATTGAAACGGCAGCATGAAGCCAGCAGCAGCCTCCTTCTGTCAATACAACATTCTGCACAGTAGGGAGTGTGTTTTTGACAGCATTGTATATCCTAGGCTCCTGAGGAAGTCCCTGCAATAACTTGTGCTCGAATCCAGCTGGAAGAATTGCATGATACATTGCATTCTCCTTTTTGATATACATCTTGGTTAATTTAATAACAGGCTCGTCCCTTATGTGGTCGTAGGTATCTGTCAAGTCAACAAAAGGCCCTTCCTTGTGGGTTTCTGTAACGGAAATTGAACCTTCAAGAATGATATCTGCATCAGGTACTTTAAGGTCGCCTTTGCAGTTTACGAGAGTTAGTTCACCATCTTTAAATGCATTAGCCACTTCCATTTCATCAGCATCTATTGGAATTGAAGTAGTGCTTGCAAGAAGGGTTGATGGATCCATTCCAATAGCTATTGCAATCTGCAGGTCTTTGCCATGTGCTTTTGCCTTTTGGAAATAGGTGTATAGGTTTCTAGGTACAATACGGATAGCCAATGTCTTCTTATCCAATACAAGCATTCTGTGAATTGAAGCGTTTTGAATTCCTGTGTCAGGGTCTTTTGCAAATACGACACCTGCTGTAATATATGCTCCAGCATCACGCTTGTAGTGGGTGAGGATAGGGATTTTGCTTAAATCCGCTCTTTTTGCAGCATACTCTTCCTTAGGGTCGATGAAATTGGTTACTGGAATTGGATTGTTCATTCCATCAATAATCTTTTGAGTAATTTCACTGACTTCGCATCCAAGGGAATCAGCAATTTTCTGACGTGTGTTGCATATTCCGGATACTACAGGCATGTCAAAGCCTTTGACATTGTTAAGTATTACAGTATCCTTTGGATATTCCTTTAATATCTGAGTTGCCTCATATATTGGGTCAACTTCCTGATCAATTTGAATAATCTTCATTTCTGCCATAATAATCACTTTAATAGGTTTTTTTAAATAATAAGTTTAATTTAGTATAGTTTATCAAATTTAAAAATTTATAATGATTTTTTTAGGTTTTTATCACGTTTTATGATAGTTTTTTTAATTCATCATGATGATTTTTTAGAATTTTAATGATTTTACAATCTTTTTATTAAATCTATCATGTTTCATGATAAATTATCATAAGTTTGGGCGATTTATCATATTTTTATCATGTTTTATGATAATTTTCATAAAATTTATCATGTTTTCAATGGTTTTTACACTATTTATCATGAATTTGTAACGGTTTTTATAAATCACCTGACTTGCTTCTAATCCATTTCAAACGCTCTTCAACTTTCTTATCAGTCAGAGCCAGTATCTCACCAGCCACTATTGCCGCATTCTTTCCATTGTCAATGCCGACGGTTCCAATCGGCATTCCTGGAGGCATGTTCACCATTGAATACAAGGCGTCTTGTCCAGCAAGCTTCTTCTCGCATGGAACTCCGATTACAGGCTTTTCACTTAATGCCACAATGGATCCGGCCACTACACTTGAAAGTCCGCTGATTGCTATGAAGACCTTGGCATTGGCTCTTTTTGCCATATATTCCTCAAATGCTTCAACATCCCTTACAGGAGAAATATAGTCAAGCTTGTAATCCACATGCATTCTTTCTAGCAGAACTGCAGTTTTTTGTGCAATAGCACTGTCTGAATGGCTTCCGGCCAGTATCATGACATCCGGAATATTATCCAATGTCTCATTATACTCTGTTTTTTCATAAGTCACATCAGAAAGGTAGTCCTTGTCTAGATATTCACCTTCAATATCTGCTAAAAGCTCTTTTTCACCATTTTCAACTTTCTGCTGATATTCTTCACGTAGTTTTGAAATATTTGCCTTGACATCATCATCATGGGAAGCTATTATCTGTCCTGCAAGGATGGCTGCATTGTCTCCCCTGTTTATTCCAACTGTTGGAACAGCTATTGGATAAGGCATTTGAACGCATGCGTATAATGCATCAAGTCCTTCAATCGCTCCATCCACAGGAACTCCGATTACAGGACGATGTGTATAAGCAGCTATTGCTCCCGGCAGGTGTGCTGCAAGTCCTGCAATAGCTATGAATACTTCAACGCCATCTTTTGTACCATCAATGACAAGTCCTTTGACCTTGTCATGAGTCCTGTGAGCTGAAGCCACTTTAAGACTGTATGGAATCTGAAGCTTTTCCAATATCTTTGTTGCCTTTTCAGCAATTTTACGATCAGAAGCGCTTCCTAAAATAATCATTACTTTTGGAACCATTTTATCTCCTTATAATAGTTTTTATAATATGATAATTTAACATTATGTTTTAATATTTATATTAACTATTATAATAAGTTATTTAAAATAGCTTATTTCCATATGGTAAAATAATTTAAATCTTTGAGTATGCGTATTGATTTAAAATTTATTCTTGAATAGAAGTATTGGAATTTTTCGTGTAAAATTGTATAAAGATAAAAAGAGATTATTAAAAAATAATAAGAGAGGCAATAGCCGAAGCTATTGCTTTTTAATAAAAATTCTATTTGACTGCTAATTTTCCTTTATAGGTCTTCTTGTAGTTGCTTTTGTCGCCCTTGAAGGTAACCTTGTACTTGTAGGTCTTTTTGACTTTAGGAAGTTTGACCTTGAAAGTAGCTACTCCCTTCTTATTGGTCTTAGCCGTGTAGGTCTTCCTGTTTATTTTAATATAAACAGTTTTCTTGGCTAAAGCTTTCTTATAATTGGTTTTCAAGGTTATCTTGATCTTTGCTTTTCTCGCTTTTGACTTTTTAATCTCTTTTGTGGCATTTGAAAACTTGAGATGGCATTTGGTTATGCTGAATGTTTTGCTCTTTGCAAAGCTTTTATAATACTTGTTTCCATAGTACTTGACCTTGATTGTGTATTTTCCAATAGCCAGTTTCTTGCCGATTGAATAAGTGATCTTGCCGTTTTTATTGACAGTGACCTTGTATGTTTTTATTGTCTTCTTGTTCTTCTTGATAGTGATTAAGGCCTTTCCGCTCATGTCGATATTGTTTATCTTGTTATCCTTCAAGTTCAGTTTCACAATGCACTTTTGTCCCTTTGTATTGTTTTTAACTGATATTGACATGGATTCAACAGGAATCTTGTTTGATGAATCATACACTATGAATTTTTGATATGCTGTAACAGTGCTTGTCGGATTATGATATTCGTCTCCTGAATATCGGACTTTTATTGAATACTTTCCAGCAGGAAGATCATCTCCCACATTCACATATGCTTCGTTGTCCTTTACAGTTCCAGTATATGTTTTTGTGGTTTTGGAGCTTGTCAATGTGACTGTTACATTTCCAGTCACGTTCAAGTCGTCAATTCCATTGCGTATCCACAAGTAGACATCCCCGGTAATTCCTGAAAAGGTATTGCTTGGAATAATATCGTATTTGTCTATTTCAGTGATTGCCTTGTTGTCCTTGGATATTATTCGAACAGCATTTTTAAATGTGAATGTCTTTGCATTGTAGTACTTGTTTTCCGGAATCTTGACGGTCAAAGTATAGTTTCCGGAAGTAAAATCATTTCCCAGGTTAAGGTAGCATCCGTCCTCTTCATATGCTCCTGCAGGGATGTTGTAATTGTATGTCTTTCCTGCGACGGCAATGGTAACATTTTTAATGGTATGGGATAATACAGACTCTTCTGTGTAATAGTCGGCCTTGTCCAGCATTTTAAGTTCTATTTCGACTTTGCTTCCCTCTTTGTACTGTCCTCCATAGACATTTACATAAAGGTCTTTTTTGCTGCTTGCAGTTTGAATATCGATGTTTTCAGTGCTTGCTTGAACATTATCATTCCCACTTGCTTCAACTTCAATATCTGATGAGCTTGAATCCATGCTTATGGAATCAGCACTATTTAAGCTGGAATCCTCATCAATGCTGGAAGAACTGATTTGGCCATCAGCATCTTCACTTGCTGATGCAATTGATGCGGAAGCGGCCAAAACAAATACTAAAAATAAGGATAATAATATTTTTCTCTTGAATTTCATACCCAGTTCTCCCTTTATTTAATTTAATTAACTATTATTATTTCATATATTGTTAATCTTTAATAAATATTTTTTGAAAAAAGTGACAGTCCCGTTCAAATATAAATATTAACTATTAATAATAGTACTCATAAATTATATATATTGATTGGAATATTAAAAGTCTAATAATCAGTTGGTGCTTTAAATAATAAAAATACTTATGAAAACTTTAAAAATAATAATTATAAAGCAAAAGATAATTTTAATTAAGCAAATGAGATGATAAGGCCGTGTTTTAACTTCAATTCATCATTAAAAAGTGGAAATTGTACTTTTTGAATGTTTTATTTTTTTGGTTTTTAAGTTCTAGTATTTTAATATTTTAAGATGTTTATAAATCCATAAGAATAATTAACTATAAAAAATCAATAAAATCTCTGGAGATAATGTATGGTTAAATTTTCAATTATAATTCCTGTTTTTAATTCAGAAAACACTATCAAAGAATGTTTGGATAGTGTTTTAAAGCAAAATTTTAAAGACTTCGAGATTATCTGTATCAATGATGGATCTCATGATAATTCACTATCTATCTTAGAAGATTATGCAAAAGATTATGATTTTATTAATCTGTATACCCAGAAGCATAAAGGGCCAGGTGCAGCAAGAAATTATGGTATGGAATTTGCTGAAGGTGAATACATCCATTTTCTAGATAGCGATGATAAATTATCAGCAAATGTATTGTGGTCAGTAAATAAATTCTTTAATAAAAATGAAGATGTGAATGTGGTTTCCATACCTATATACTTCTTTAATAATTATAATCATGCTTTAAATAATAAGTTTAACAGGAATGAAGATTCAAAGAACCGCATCTTTTATTTAAATGAAAATTCCGTATTTCTCCAATCTTCCGTCAATTCATGTTTTTTCAGAAGAGAATCAATAGGAGATTTAAAATTTGACACCCTGGCCGTTTTTGATGAAGGATTAATTTTCATTAATAAAATACTTCTTCAAAATAATAAGATAGGTTTGGTGAAGGATTGCGAGTATTTCTATAGACGATTTGATTCAAACTCATTAAAAAATACGGCTCCAAGTAAAAAGGAATTTTACAGTTATAGGCTTAAATCTTTAAAGGAATTATATGACTACTCTGTTGAAAACAAGAATGTTTTTAATACAGCAGATGATGAAAACAATGTTCTTAATTCTATAGAAAAAGATAAACATATTTCTGCAAATAAAAAAGGTAAAGCTCCTAAGTTTATTCAATGTATTATCACATATGCCCTTACATTCTATAATGGAATTTCTAAATTTCCTGAGGATATGGATGAGGGGGAGATTACTGAATTCTGGAATTTGTTCTATGAACTTCTTGAAAATATAAATGATGATGTTTTAACCAATCCTTTTGTTATAGGTGAAAAAATATCCTACTTTGGGGACTATCTGTGTTATATAAAAAATAAGAAGGAATTCCACATATCTGAAGATGAAGAGGGATATACTTGTTTAAAAACAGGTGACTATACGATTAACCGATTAGAAAATCATAGAATTTTCTTTGATATCATAGAACTTAAAGAAGGAGTATTGAATTTGTCCGGTAATTATGTAAGCTCCTGTAAGAAAGATGTGTTAAATATAGAGGCTATTAAGACTTATAATGGCAAGAAAGTAACTTTCAAAGGTCGAGATGTGGAATATCCGATGACCCCTCGTGAAACAATTAGAATATTGGGAATCGACTGGAGATTTGATTACAATTTTGAATTTAAAATTCCTATAGATAAAAATGGAGAAACTAAAATAGATTTCCACATGATTTATGAAGAGAACGGTAAGAAGATTGTCATGAAAAACAATATTGCCTTTAGAAAATTTGCTGAGATATCTAAATTTAGCCATTATTACATAAGAGATAATCAAATCCTTGCGGTTGTAAATAAAACATTTATTATCATGCCATTTAGCTATAAAAAGGCCCTTCGTTATGAATTTAGTTCAATAAAATCCATTTTGATCTCAAGACCTAAATACTTTGGACGTTCAATATTTTATAGGCTTTTGTATTTAATATCTTCATCATGGATGAAAAATAAAGACATATACTTGTTCATGGATAGGAGAGAGAATACCGGTGATAATGGAGAGCATTTATTTAGATATGCCGCAAGCCTGGATGATGGAATAGTCAAATATTTTGCAGTTCAAAAAGATTGTCGGGAATATAAAAAGCTTAAGAAAGAGTACGGCAATCAAATTCTATCCTTTGGTTCATTTAAACATAAATTTTACTATATGCATGTAAAAAAGTTGATTTCATCACAAGGTTATAAAAAACATATTAATCCCTTTGCAGATTATAATCTTAAACTAGTTCAAGGAATATCATCCCCTCCGGTTTATTTCCTTCAGCATGGTGTTGGAAAATATGATATGAGTAGCTGGCTTAGAAAATATGATATTAATTTCTCTCTTATACTTACTGTGTCTGATTATGATTGGGAAGCATTTGTTAGGACATATAATTATGATGAAAAGATTATTCAGGAACTGGGTTTTCCAAGATATGATAATCTGACTAATGAAAACCTTAAAAAAGAAATTGTTATCATTCCAACTTGGAGAAAAGACATAATTTCTGAAGAGGCTTTGTTAAGTTCCGAATACTTTAAAAGATGGAATAATTTGTTAAATGATAAAAAAGTCATAGATTTCGCTAATGAAAAAGGTTATGACATAGTTTTTAAGCCTCACCCAAATTCTATGAGGTTCTTGGATTCATTTGATACGGAAAATGTAACTGTGGATACTGAAAGAAAATTTCACGATGTTCTATGTGAATCCTCATTGATGATTACTGATTATTCTTCTGTTAATTTTGATTTTGCATATCTTAAAAAACCGGTAATATATTACCAGTATGGCAATGATTATCATTTTGAAGGGGATGCCTTGATTGATGATGAGGTAAGCACATTCGGAGATATAATCGATGATGAGAACATCTTAAGCGAAAAGATTATTGAATACATTGATAATGATTGTAAAATGGAGGATAAATATATCAGCAGGGTTTTAAAATTTTTTAAATTCAATGATAAAAACAATTCAAAACGTGTTTATGATTGGATTCTAAAACATTAATTCCAAATTAAAAATCTGAATTTTAATCTTTAAAGGAACTTTTTGTTTTTTAGAGTTTAATGGCATATTATTAAAACTAATTTATTGGGTGGTATAATGAAAGAAGAAGGCATAGTTGAATTTAAGCAATTTAATTTGGAAAATGGTTTTACAGTAAGGCAAGACGAACACTACAATGCTCTATTTAAAAATAACAAGATAAGCATTGTTTTAGATCGTAGCAAACATGTATACAATCGAATTTTTGACTTCAAACCTAAAGCCGAATCAGTACATATGAAAAAAGATAAAATCATTATAGAATTCATAGTCATGACAAATAAACACAAAGGTTATGATTTGAGCAAATATCATGTAAATATCGGTTATAACAATTATACATTCTCTAAAAAGTCTGATAAGTATATTGTAGAGATTCCATATGAATCCATAAGCATTAAGGGGAGAACGGCTGGAATTTATCTTGAATATATTGATGAAAATGGGTTTTCATTTAGAAAGAAATTTTTAACCTTGCGAAATTTATCATTAAGACTGAAAAATAAATTCTTTAATAAATCAGAAGAGAATAAAAAATATAATGACCGTGAACTTTATTATAGTGACTTGGTTTATTATGATAATCACAGCATTTTTTTATATGAAACCTGGAAAGGTTACCTGTCTTTAGCGTTTAGAGAAATAAACATTACTGATGATGTTAAAGAGCAAAAAAAGATAAAAAAAGCATTTAACCAATATCGTAGTGATATTAAAAAAGGTGACAATACCCATTCTATCATTCTTTATGAAAAATTCTGCGGCAAGTATGAAGAGAGTGCGAAATATGTCTATGAAAAACTGATAGATGACGGATGTAAAAATGTTTACTTCATATTAAGCAAAGATAGTGAGTATCAAAACAAAGTCGGCGAAAAATACAGACATAATTTGATTGAAAAGAATTCATTTAAGCATTATTATGAATACTTCAATGCCAAGGCATTCATTACAACTGAATCGATTAATCATGTGATAGATCTGGCAACATACAATTCATTGACTCGTAGAAGACAGTATTGGGGAAATTATTATTACATATTCCTTCAGCATGGAGTAATGTTTGCATATTCTCTAAAAGGTAGATGGGACTTTGAAAAAGGTGGAGGATTTGCAGATAATTCTTATGTGGTGGTTTCATCAGAAACAGAAGCCAATCATTTCATAGAAGATGGAAAATTTGATAGGGAGGATTTAATAAAGTCCGGACTACCTAAATTTGATCACTCTGTTAAACATGAGGGTGCTGATAAGATTCTTATTATGCCGACTTCAAGAAGTTTTGAACATTCTGTAATAAGAGATGATGCCCTGAACTCCACATATTACAATTTTTCCAAAAAAATTATCGAAAGTGTTCCTGATGATTTGAAAGATAAAATAATCTTCATACCACACCCTCTTGTAAATGCAATCATCGGTAAAACAGATTTGGAAAAGTATATGAGTGAAGAGTATAGTTATGATGAATTACTAAAGGAAACTTGTCTTTTAATTACAGATTACTCTTCAATTTCATATGATGCATTTTATAGGGGGTCTAATGTGATATTTGCATGGATGGAAAAAGAGATGTGCTTGAGCAATCTTGGCATAGATTTAAAATTAAATGAAGACAATGCATTTGCGGATATAGCATATGATTATGATGAGCTTACCGAAATGATTGAAAGGAACTATTATGGCAGTCAAAGTGAAGAACACATTAAAAAATACAGGGATATTGTTGAATTCAATGATGGCAGTAATACTGACAGATTGATAGACTATATTTATAATACCAATATCTTTCCCCAAAAGGCTAAAAGATTTGATATTAATGATGCAGTCGTAGAAAGAGTTGATAATCAGCCTCATACCGGCAAAAAAATAAAACTTCCAAGAATAAAGATTAGTTTAAACGGCAAAAAACTCATTAAAGATCTTGATTTTAGATTAAGATATGAAAATAATAAGGATATTGGCACTGCAACCTGTTATATTGAAGGAGTAGGCATTTATGAAGGTATGAAAACAATAGAATTTGAAATTAAGGAAAACATTAAAAAAGCCAAGTATCTTGAGGAAAATGGCGAGAGAATTCTCACTATGAAGGGGGAAATATTGGAGGAAGGCATGGATTACCGTATTGAAAAAATTGATTATTCGGGAGTTGGCATAGAAAAACTTGTTATTAATGGCATTGGTGATTATGTCGGCCAAAAAGGGATTCTGATTGATAAAATGAATGTTTGATTGTTTAACTTTGATTGGGAAAATGTGTTTTGGTAATTATTAAATCAGAAATTTTACTTATATATTAATATATAAAAAGATGTCATTTATTAGTTTAGAAGACGTTTAAGTTTCTACAGTTTCTTTATTGATTCTTTTATAAAGTTGTGGTTTTATGGGTGATGATTTCGAATTTTCGGTTTTAATGCCGATATATAATGTTGAAGAATATCTTGCAGAGGCTATTGACTCTTTAATAAACCAGTCAATTGGTTTTGAAGAAAATATAGAATTGGTTATAGTTGATGACGGTAGTCCGGATAATTCCAAGGATATTGCATTGGAATATCAGAAAAGATATCCTGATAATATTAAGGTGTTTTCCAAAGAAAATGGAGGTCAGGCGACTGCATTCAACTTTGGATTGAAACATCTTCATGGCAAATATGTTAATTTTTTAGATAGTGATGATTGTTTATCTTCAAATACTTTTGAGGATGTTCATAATTTCTTTGAAAAATATAAAGATGAGGTTGATATTGTTTCAATTCCATTAATATATTTTGAAGGTAGAACAGGCCCTCATTTTTTAAACTATAAATTCACTTCCACACGTGTCATTGACTTGATTGAGGAACCATATAATCCTCAACTGTCAATAGCATCATCTTTTATCAAAAAAGAGGCTTTTGATGGTTTAGAATTCGATACGGTATTACCACATGGATATGATGCTTTAATAGTCAACAAAATCTTATTGAACAGGAAGAAGCTTGGAGTTATTAGCACTTCAAGTTATTTTTATAGAAAAAGGGAAAGCAAATCTTCACTAATCGATACATCCTATCAAAGGAAAGAGTATTACAGTTACCTTCTAAAAAATTTATACATCCATTTAATAGAATATTCAAAGGAAAAAGAGGGGAATCTTCCAAAGTTTATCCAATATATGGTTGCCTATAATATCCAATGGTATGATAAGCTTTCAGATTTTCCAGTTTTCCTTACAGAAGATGACATTATAGAATTTTGGGAAATTTTTCAGGAAATCCTAAGAAATATTGATGATGAAGTGATAAATGATTCCCGTATCATCAAAAAAAGTTATGTCAGGTATCTTTTAATGTATTTGAAAAATGAAAAGGACTTCCATATAGATACTGTTACTGATTGTGGAGAGATTCAATTAATGACTGGAGATTTTACAATAAATTATTTACACAATCACAGAATCTATCTGGATATTATAGGGATTGAAGATGGTGTCTTAAGGATTTCTGGAACTTTTACAAGTTCATGCGATTATAATACCTTGAGATTTGAAGCTATTAAAACTTCAGTTAATGGAAAAAAACAAGTTTTTAAAGAATCTGAAGAATTTTTTAGAAATAATTCGACTGTCAAACGATTTTTAGGCATAGATTGGCATTTTAAACGTTGCTTTAATTTTGAAATACCTCTTGATGATGAAGAGACTAATTTAGAACTGAAAATAGTTTATCATGAAAATGATAGTGAGGTTTTTATGAGCAACGAAATTAAATTTAGAGAAGAATGCCTTTTGGCTGATTTGATTAATTATTTTGCTGCTGATTCTTACATAGTATTATTTGAGGAAAATTCATTCAATCTGTATCCATATTCCATTGAAAAGGCTACTGAACTTAAAAATGAATTGCTCCAGTATATTCATGGACTTTTAGAAAGCGAAAAAAATCTGAAAAGAGAGAACAAATCCTTAAACATCAAAATCAATAAGTTAGATAGAAAAAACCGCAACTTCCATTATAAAAATAATGAATTAAAAGATAAAAACAAAAAGCTTAGGCAAAAAAACAAGGAGATAATGAATTCCACAAGTTGGAAGGTAACCAAGCCTCTTCGAATGCTTAAACAATTCATTGAAAAGAGATGATTTTTTTGCTCATTATTTCCTCTAATGGCCATGAAACTATAATATTATTAGATTTAAGTTTACAAGATTAATTTTAAATTTATATGATTTCCGCATGCCAATTTTAAAAAATTCATAAAATCAGGGCTTGACATTAAAAATTATTTTCTAATTATATATCATAACCAGTTTTAAATTACATATAAAACCATGTCTTTCTTGTCAAACTATAAATGGAATTTTGTGGCTATTTGACTGGGAATTTAACAGCCTATTTGATACAGTTCAAATCCTTTTTCTTTGATTTCAGAGTTGTAAATATTTCGGCCATCAAATATGATTTTTTGATTTAAGAGCTTAGCTATTTCATCAAAGTCAGGATTTCTGAATTCTTTCCACTCGGTTATTAAAACCAAAGCATCACAATCAATTAATGCATCGTATTTGTATTGCTCATATTCAATTTTGTTTACTTGTTTTAATGAGTCCAGATAATTCGGAATAGCTGATTTAAATGTTTCCATGGCTTTAGCATCATAGACTCTAACTTTAGCCCCTCTTTTTATTAATTCTGAAATGATGACAAGTGAAGAAGCCTCCCTTACATCATCCGTATTTGGCTTGAATGCAAGGCCCCAGATAGCAAAAATCATATTGCTCAAGTCTTCACCAAATCTCTTAACAATCTTATTGACAAGCACCATCTTCTGTTCTTTGTTTACCAGTTCGACATTTGATAATAGTTTAGGTGTATATCCATTAGATTCAGCGGTATCAATCAGGCCCTGAACATCTTTAGGGAAGCATGATCCTCCATAGCCACATCCGGCATAGATGAAGTTGTATCCTATTCTTTTGTCGCTTCCTATTCCAAGTCTAACATTTTTAACATTTGCTCCGGTAAGCTCGCAGATATTAGCTATTTCATTGATAAATGATATTTTAGTTGCAAGCATTGCATTTGCAACATATTTTGTCATTTCAGAGCTTTTAACATCCATTAGAACAAACCTATCATGATTGGATACAAAAGGTGCGTAGAGTTTTTTAAGAGTGTTGAATACTTCCTCATTTTCTGCACCGATAACAACCCTGTCAGGCCTCATGCAGTCTTCCACAGCTACTCCTTCCTTTAAGAATTCAGGATTTGATGCGATATCAATTTCAATATCAAGATTTCTCTCTTTAATAATATTTTCAATATGCTCTTTGACTTTAAAACCAGTTCCAACAGGCACTGTTGATTTTACAACCACAAGGGAATCTTTAGATATGTTGTTTCCAATATCACTTGCAGCAGACATTATATAATTCAGATTAACACTTCCATCATCATTCATTGGTGTTCCGACGGCTATGAATATTATATCTGAGTTGTCCAATGCCTCTTTGATGTCTGTTGTAAAAATCAAGTCTCTTCTTGCCTGGTTGTCCATGACCATGGTTCTAAGATGAGGTTCGTAAATAGGCATTATTCCTTTTTTAAGCCCTTCTATCTTTTCCTCTACAATATCCACGCAATAAACCCTGTTTCCCATATCCGCAAAACAGGTTCCCGTTACAAGCCCTACATAGCCAGTTCCTATTACAGTAAGCTTCATTATTACACCATTTTAAAAAATAATTTCATTTAATGTTTTTTATTTTTCTAAGAGGAGATGTTAATTTCCAGCTGTTGGAAGATAAGATATCATCTTTTTCTTTTTTAAGTTTTTTATTTTCTCTCTTTAATATTTTAT
>NZ_JAUNXI010000020.1:0-18264 GCF_030539875.1 Methanobrevibacter sp. | reverse complement strand
TTTGAGCAATATAAAATTTTTTTATCAGCTGCATATAATCTAATCCATCACTTATATTGGCTTCTAATATTTTAAAATATAAATTAAATGGTTTTTCGTTCTTATAATAGCTATGATTTTTTAAAAATGCGTATTCCTCGCTTTCAAAAATGTCATTATATTCTTTTTCACTTATGCCACTTTTATTTAATTGAACTGTTAGAAAACTATAATGGTCACTTAATAGGCCATAGGCACAATTTTTATTAATGTCAAATTTTTCACAAATATCAATTAAAAGTCGGTATGCCTTCATTGATTTTAGAATATAGGGAATCTCTATATTTTGAGTCACTGATAAGTTATTTGGGTCTTCCCTTAATCTTCGATTATAAACGAGATATTTATTCAATGATAAAATTAGATTGGAACAGCAAATCGCTTTGCATACAAATACAAGATCTTGAGCGGGAATTCCTTCAGGAAATTTAATATCATTTTCAATCAATAATTTTTTTCTAAATATCTTTGATGAAATGGAGGGAGGAGTAGTTAACAGAACATAATCATTTTTTCCATCCTTATACAATGTTTTTTGCTGATTTTTTCTGATATGTTTATCTTTTTTTGAATTAGAACTTATATTCGAATATCCTCCTAAAACCATGTCTATATCAGGATTTTTATTTATTTTGGAGTATAATATTTCACAAGCATCCTCATTAAAGTAGTCATCTGAGTCTAAAAACATCAGATATTCGGAATTTGATTTTTCCATTCCAATATTACGTGGTCTGCCAGCATACCCACTATTCTCTTTCAAGTGAACTGAGATTACATTACCATATTCTTTAGAATAGTTATCAATTATTTCTCCACTATTATCTTTAGAATTATCATCTACAAAAATAATTTCTAAATTTTCAAATCCAATAGTCTGATTTAAAAGACTTTCAAAGGTTTTTGATAAATATTTTTCTGAATTATAAACTGGAATAATAATTGAAATGTTTTTTTTAGTCATTTTATCTCCTTTATTATAGTTACTTATTATTTTGTCATTTAATTATTTATTTGTTTTTAAAATAACATTATAAAAGTAGTATTTCTCAAAACACGGATTTAATAATGCAATTAATAGACATTAGTAAATTATTTTTCACGAATATTGCTTTTAAATTAAAAATATCTTTTAACAGACATATTTTTATTTTTCATCTTTAAATAGTCATTTAAACAGTTAGTGATTAAAAACAGAATAATTATTTGCTAGAAGTTTAACATACACTTAGAAATAGGCATTGTATCTTTTATTTCTCACTCTAAAGTAAAAGAACTATTACTTATTAATTTTTACAAAAATAGGATTGAATTCACAAAATGCAAATTTTTAATAAACTCCAAGTTTTTGAAAGAGCTATATCTGCACATTTATTGGGTGCTTTTAAAAATCATTTTGTTAAATCATTTATTTTTTGAAAATAATTCTTGAAAAATTAATAAATGATTGAATAGTATAATAATGGGTATAACATAGAAATAAATGTTCCAATTGATATATTGGACGAATAGGAATATATCTTTGCATTTTTTGTTGAATTTTTATTTTAATTCTGAGGAGATTAATTCTTTATTTAGACGTGGAAATATCACTGAAAAATTGGTTAAAGTAATTAAAATGGTAAACCATATTTTAAAAATAGAATATCTATCTGTTCGCATAGCGGATTCAAAAAACACAAGGAAATGGATATAACTTTCAAATGATTGACCATAAAAACTTTAAACAAGCCAGAAGATATGAAAACGTTCTTTTCAGTCATCGAAATGAATATCTGATGTTTTTTGGTTTATTTATGGATTTTATTGTTCCTTACATTAACTTGATGCACATCTTTAATATTTGAATATATGTGTGCAAGCAATAGAATCGAAAATATCTTTGGAATTATTTTTCCAAGCATATTAAGAAAACTATGGGAATATTTTTAGCATATTGGCAAGAGAGGTATTAGATTAAGATTTCGGTATATAAAAATGATTTATTAAAAAAACTCCAATTTGAGACAGCTCCACGAAATTTTTATTGAAAAAACTTAATAATTTGAAATATTAATATTATGTGGAAATAGTTTTCACATTCTTAAATCCACTATAATACATTATTAAAAACAATTTACTCTCATAGTATTTTGATGATTAGTGATTTATTTGTAAAATTGCGCTTCAAGTTGTCGTTGCAATTTTAAATTATGTATTCAGCAAGTTTCTTGTTTTCAAATAATAAACTTTTAAAAAATATGAACTTTTCAAATAATAAATAATATAAACAATAAGTAACAAAAAATAAAACATCGATTAAAACTATGTGATAATAATGAAAACAGCCATTCTAATACCATGTTATAATGAATCAATGACTATTAAAAAAGTCATAAATGATTTCCAGAAGGCATTGCCTGATGCTGACATTTATGTTTATGACAACAATTCAACCGACGGTACCGATAAAATAGCTAAAGAAGAAGGTGCTATTGTCAGATACGAATACAAGCAGGGAAAGGGAAATGTAGTAAGATCAATGTTTAGAGACATTGATGCCGACTGCTACATAATGGTGGATGGAGATGACACATACCCTGCCGAAGCCGCAATAGAAATTGAAAAACTTGTCCTGGAAGGAAAAGCAGACATGGTAATTGGAGACAGACTTTCATCAACCTATTTTACTGAAAACAAAAGGCCTTTCCATAACTCTGGAAACAAATTCATGAGAAAAGCCATCAACACCATATTTTCTAGTGATTTACATGATATTCTGACTGGAATGAGAGGATTCAGCTGGGAATTTGTAAAATCCTATCCAGTCATTTCAAAAGGATTTGAACTGGAAACCGAAATGAGCATATTCGCACTTGACCACAACTTCAAAATAGCAGAGATTCCAATAGACTACAGAGACCGGATAGAAGGAAGCGAATCAAAACTGAATACATATTCTGATGGCTATAAAGTAATAAAACTCATTATAACATTATTCAGAGACACAAAGCCCCTGGCATTCTTTTCAATAATCACAGGAATACTTATTATCATTGCTTTATTCTATTTCATACCTATTTTAATAAGTTATTTATATACAGGATATGTATTAAGAATTCCAACTCTTATCGTGGCAGCAGTTACATTTCTAGTAGCTGTCATGATATTCTTAAGCGGACTTATCCTCCAAGTGCTAAAAAAACAGCATGACCAGAACTTCGAGCATTATTTAACTCAAATTATGTTAAAAAGAAATAATTAATAACTCCATATCTAAGTAAAAACAATGTGTCTATTTTAATAATATTTCACTTAAATATTTAGAACTCTATTATAAAATAACTTATTAATAAACAATTTTTAAATTAAGTTCTCTTTAATGATTTAAGTATTACCACACAAAAAGTTTTCAATTACAAACAATAATAGTGATTTTAAATTTATGCTTTTTAACTAAATTAAATTTCTATTTATAATAAAAATTTTATTATAAAAATAATTAAAAAAATGAAATATTATGATGACGGCTACTAATGAACATTATAATTAGTTTTTAAGATTCCCTTTTAGATAGAACATTAATAAAAATTATCACCAATAAATAAAACACTAATAAATTAGCATACAAATATCTATTGTCTTGAATCGGAGTTGAAATAGCAACTGTCAAAATATTTAGCAAATTAGGTAAGTAAATAAGGAAAATATTTTTTGATTTGGTAATTAAATAAATTCCCACCATTAAGATAAACGCCAAATACATATACAATGCGGGACTATTGAATAAAGTATCTAAAATACGATTTTCTTTAGTCAGATAAGCAAATGAATTAATAATATCATATTTTTCAGTCCCCTTGTTTACTTCAAATACTTCCTCATAACTAGCAGTTGGAGTTTCATTTTTCTTTGAATAGAAATGTTCTTTAGAATTTTGTAAATTTGCTCCATCTTCATTTATATAATATTGCTTTCCAATCCAGTCTTCATCTCGAGTAATGTCCCAAACCATAGCTGAAGAACCCAGCATATATTTTATGAAATGTTTTGGATGTTGAATTGAATATTTTATAGCCATCTTTATATATTCACTTCTATTATTATCATAAGCCGACCTGTTTGATGAATCTCTAATGGGATCAGTATAATAGATATTATATTTTTCTTTAATCTGTTTTTTACTAATAACTTTATGTATCATATCCCTGTCATTTTTGCTTAAATCTAGATTTAAATCATAATCGGCTAGCATATGCATGACTTTAGCAAAAACTCCATCTTTATGAGTATCCTCAACTTCGTATACAACACTTAATGATGAAATTACCATTATAAAAATTATTGTTAAAACTGGAATAATAATATACATTTTTTGAGGCTTATTATTTTTATAAAGAAAAATACATAAAATAATTAAAAGCATTAATATATTATAAATTCCATTAAACCTTAATTGTGCAATACAAGCCATAATTAAACTCATAATTATTACAAAACCAATATCTAACTCAGCATTTCTATCTAACATTACTTGAATTAATAAGCATAATAATAATACCAAATAACTAAATAACACATCTTTCCACAATGTAATGGAATATAATGCGTTAATTGGAATTAAAGAAATAGTAAAAGTTAAAATTACTTGCATGAAAAAGTATTTTTTTGTTTCTAAATCATCATTTCGATTATATTTACAAATTAACGTCCAAATTATAGAAAATGAGAGTATTTGAACAACCCCAATTGTTACTGGGCTAGCATATATTTTAATACAAACCATTTCTATGAATGTATGGAAAAATGGTTGCCAATTATTAAAATTACCTGTAGCAATTTGATGTAATTGATTAAATGAGTCATAAGTCAATATTCCAGGATTATAAATATAAAGGTAAAATAAGAATATAATTAAAGGTATCAAAAATATTATTAAATCCTTTAAATTAAATTTAGGAATATTTATTTTTTTGTTTTTAGTTCTGTAATTTAAATTCATACTATCTTATATATCTTAAATACTATTAAAATTTTTCTTGTAGGAAACTGGGGGACTGTCACAAATTTGAGTGATTTTTTAACAAACCATTTTCCTATCCCAATGTCTCAATTTAAGGCCAAATCGTGTCAATAATCCTTTATAAGTTCTCATAGTTTTCTTAATATACTTGGGAAAAATTATTCCAAATGCATTTTCAATTCTATTGCTTGTACGCTCTATATTCGAATCTTCAAGAGAATACATCAAGCTTTTAAAGTAAGGAAGGATAAAATTCATAAATAAGCCAAAAATAACCTCAGGCAACTCATTTCGATGTTCAAAAAGAACATTTTCATAACTTCTAGCCTCTTCAAAGCTTTCACAGCCAATCATTTCAAAAATAAATGATTTATAATTTTTTATTACTCCAATATCATCTTCATTGCAGTTATTTTCTTTAATATAGTCACTAATGTTCCTGTTTATCATTTGTTTTGTGTGAAAATGACAGAATTGATGTTTAAAACCTAATCTGCTAATAATTTCACGATATTCCTTCTTCAAATCTGTGGTTATTGATTTTTTAGGCTGATTACGAGTAGATTTGTTAATAAAGTCATAAATGGTCTTGGAGCCTTCTGAATCGACCAGATCAAAGGAAACGATTGTATTCATTTTAACGTCGAATAAGGCCAAAATGTACTTCCATTTTCCTTCAATTTTTACCCAAAGGCTATCAAATAAGTAATAGCCTGAAAGAGTCCATAGTTCATGTTTTTTATTAAAATCAAAGCTCAACAATACTCTTTCAATGGTTTGATGTGAAATAACGACTTTAAACTCGCTATTTAAATCCTCTTGAATTTTATAAATGCTGTTTCCATAAAGAGAGTATAAATAGAGGATTTTTTCAATAACAGGGATTGTAATATTGCATTTATCAAAAACAATAGATTTTAAATCAGCATAAAAAAATTTACCGCATTTTTTACATCTATACTTCTGAACATTACATTCCTGCACTCCTTTATACAAAAAAACTAATTTACGGTTGCGATATCCGTCCTTATTATATAATCTAGAGCCACAGTGCGGACAGACAGATATTCTATTTTTAAAATACAATCCACCATTTTTAATAGTTCTAATCAAGTTTTCACTGATATTTTTGCATCCAGATAAAGAATTACGCTCTTCAGAATTAAAATTAGAAAATTCGTCAAAAAAATCGCAAAGATTATATGCTTGTTCGTCCAATATATCAATTGGAGCCTTTATTTTTAGATTAGACATATTATTATATAGGCTCCAATCATTTATTAAGTTTTCTATCCTTATTTTCAAAAAATAAACAATTTAACGAAGAAAAAAAAGTTTTAACAAAAAATACTATTTTTTAAAATCACTCAAGTTTGATACAGTCCCTGCGGGATACTTATATTTAAAATTTTTATTTTGTTTAGGAATATTATACTCATTAAAAAATCCTTTTAAAATTCAATATATTAAACTAACATTGTATGCTAAAATTCTAATTAAATTTATCTTTTGATTTCAGGGAATCAATTAGCCCTATAAATTTAATAATTATGATTACTAAAAATTATTAAAAAATTAATTATCATATTCTTGTGTAAATTTAACTAATTATTATAAAAAATTATTATAGAGTGAAAAAATGTCATTCAAAGAAAAAGTTATGGGCAAATTATTATCAAAAAGTGGCAGTTATAATTTTTATAAAAATGCTTATGAAGAACATAAAAAGGAAAAGGCTAAACTTTTAAAAGAACAGAAAGAGCTAAAAGACGATATTAAAAACCTTAAAAAAATTAATAAAAATATAAATACAAAATACAAAAAATGCAAAAAAAAGTTGATGGGCATGCTCATTTTTTAAATAATCATTTAAATGAAATCTTAGACTTAGAATATGAATTAAGAACGCTGGTTAAAACAAATATAATAAAAAATAATAAAGTTATCCTAAATAATACTGAAATGATTAAAACCACTACAGAAGAACTCAGATATTCTGAAATATTTAACAATAGTTAAAAAGTTCAGAATGGTTAATAAATAAAAGTTTCTCATTAAATAAAGGCGCTTCAAATTACACAGTTATGTATGTTCTATTTAGAATCTTAGATGAAGCGAAACCACAGAATATATTAGAATTAGGTCTAGGTCAAACCACATTAATGACAACACAATACACAAATCATTTTGAAGACTGTAAACTACAAGTTATAGAAAATGATCAATCTTGGATAGATGTTTTTTCTAAAAAATTAAATTTAACAAATAAAATAAGGATTACACAATGTGATACTGAATTATTTACTTATGATGAAACAGAGAATTTACGTTATAAAAATTTAGAGGATATAGTTAATAATGAAAAATTTGATTTAATAATAATTGACGGACCTACTGGATTTATTGGAACATACAGTAAAGAAAACTTATTAAAATATCCTCGTACAAATATTTGGAATTTAATTGAAAATGATAATTTAGCTGAAAATTTCACAATTGTTTTAGATGATTATGACCGTGAAGGCGAACAGAATACTGGTAGGCATATATTTGAATTATTGGATGAAAAAAATATTACTTATGCTACGTACAGATACCATGGATTAAAAGATCAACTTTTAATATGTTCTGAAGAAACTTCTTTCTTAACTTGGTTGTAAAAGTTGCAAAAAATCTAGTCTGAAGGCTAGATTTTATATTATTTTATTAAATTTTTCTAATTATTTTAAAAGAATCATTTTACTCCAGAAACTTCTTTGATTAATGGCAATTTACTAGATATATATGCTATTAACCAAGATAAACATACGGTTCCTATTAAAATTAATGGCAATAATTTGATAGAATGAATTTCATATTGTTTTACAAATTTTAAAACAATAAAATGAATAAAGTACATTGCATAACTACAAATACTCAAAGAAATGATAATTTTGCCTAAAATATTGTCTTGCATGGATTTATACAGTTTAAAAATAAAATTAGAGTTATTATATGAGTTAATATCCAAATATTTTAAAAATAAAAATAAACCAATTCCTTGCAATACAATTGTAATGTTTAAGTACATAGGACTTACAACATCAATAGTATAATATGAAAATACCATATGTAAAAATGTAGATACTAATAAGATTATTAATCCTAAAATCATAATTAGGCTATCATTTATAGTAGTTTACCAAACTTTTATTATAGATGACTGACAAATATTATATTATGTCAGGAAAATCAAAAATTAATTTGGAAGAAAAAATTACTAAAGAAGAATTGAATGAAGAAATGAGTCGCTATGTAGGCCCATACAGGTATTATCAACGTTTAATTGCCATTAAATTCATCATGGACGGCAATACGATCAAAGATGCTTCAGATCTGTTAAATTTATCATACCAAACTGTGCACAGATGGGCAAAAAAATGTGAAAATGAGGGATTAGAAGGTTTAAAACCATCTTTTGGAGGAGGCAGGCCATCCAAATTATCCTATGAAGAATTGGTAAAATTGGATAAAATCATAGAAAATACTCCTAATTTGTCAATGAAAGATGTACAATTACTTGTAAAAGAAAAATTTGATGTAGATTACAGTTTAAAGCAAATAGGCATCATAACAAGAAAATTAGGATATAACTACAGCAAAGCATATCCGATTTTTAAAAAATCCCCTGAAAATGCCGCAGAACAATTAAAAAAAACTTAGAAGAATTTGATGTGAATGAAAACGATATTCTGGTGTTTTTTGATGAATCTTCCTTTTTAAATGAGCCTTATAACTCCAAATCACTTTATAAAAGGTGAACAAAGCATAAAAACGAAGCAAATCCTTATAAATTTAAAGCAAATGCCATAGGATCTCTAACAATAAATGGTAACTCAAGCATCACAATTACAAATTCATCAACAGCTCCAGAAATCGCAATTGCATTAATAGAGCTAAGAAAAGAAAACTTAAAAGAAAAAAATACTAAAAAATCATTAGAAAATGTTTTAAAGCACATACAATTAACCAATGAAGAAATAGAAGAAATTTTAATAGAAAATGCAGAAGACACTAAAAGCTTCATAAAAAAGTTGAAAATGCCATAAAAAAATATGGTTCAGACACATTTGTTCTAGCTAGAATCATTGGAAAACACTGTAATCGTGAATCTACAAATAATATAAAAAGAAAAAGAGAAATAAGAAGAAAATTAACATTAAATTTTCTAAATAAAGAAAATATTGAAAGAAAAATTAAATGTGAAAAAAGAATCTGTTTGATTTTAGATAATTACAGCGTTCACAAGTCCGCATTCATTAAAAAAATAGCTGAAATCCTTAATATAACTTTAATATACCTTCCAAATTATTCTCCACACTTAAATCCGATTGAACAACTTTGGAGAAAGATGAAACATATAATTAGGAATAAATATCTATATTCAGAGCAATATTTGAAGGAATTAACCGAAAAAACATTCTATGAATGTCTTAAAGAAAATAAAATATATGATTCATGGCTAGAAACATTTATAACAAAAGTTTGGTAACTAACTATACATTACTATATTCTTTAGAATATTTATCAATTATTTCTCCACTATTATCTTTAGAATTATCGTCTACAAAAATAATTTCTAAATTTTCAAAACCAATGGTCTGATTTAAAAGACTTTCAAAGGTTTTTGGTATATATTTTTTTGAATTATAA
The DNA here is from genome assembly GCF_030539875.1 of Methanobrevibacter sp. Taxonomy (NCBI): domain Archaea; kingdom Methanobacteriati; phylum Methanobacteriota; class Methanobacteria; order Methanobacteriales; family Methanobacteriaceae; genus Methanobrevibacter; species Methanobrevibacter sp. The sequence continues at coordinate 8,531 of NZ_JAUNXI010000020.1, read as the reverse complement.
ACTGGAATGATAATTGAAATGTTTTTTTTAGTCATTTTATCTCCTATTTAATATAGTTATTATTATTTTGTCTTTTTATTAATTTATTTTTAAAAAAACCTTAAAAATAAGAATTTTCCAAGAACACTTTATCATGTTAATTTTTTATTTTTTTATAAAATATCCAAAATCTGTAAGCTTTGGAAGATTTAAAATGTTCAATCTCTTTTTTCAAAGATTTATTTTTTTTTCTTAATGTTTTGTTTTCCTTTTTTAATTTTTTCATTCGTTTTTTTGATAGTGATAATTCCACTTCGTTTTCAAATTCCTTATAAGTTTGAGATGAAATTGCAGAGTAAAAAATACATTTGGATTTGAATGATAATACTTTTAAAAAGTCTTCATCCCCTTCAAATTCATCCTTATACAATAAAAAATCCTGTTTTATCCTTTTAAAGAATTCCTTTTTAACTTCATTATTTACTGAAGCAAATCTATTATAGGTGATACTTATCTTTTGATTATACAATGGAGATTTATATTTATCAAATAAACCTTTATCTTTCATGAATCCGTTTATCATATTAAATAATGGGATGCAATCCATATACTTTTCATTAGGGGATGTTGTTATGGAATTTAATCTTCTTCTACGATTATACAAATGTTTTTTATAAAAGTATACACGTTTAGCATTAAAAATTGCTTCAGTGAAAAATAAATTATCTTCAAAAATCAACCCTTCAGGAAATTTAAAGTCTTTAATTAAAGATTTTTTGAAAAACTTACCCGGTGCAGAAACAGCCATTGAAAAAACTTTATCTCCAAGTATTTCATAATTAAACACGTTGTCTCCAACAATTTCTTCAATATCTTCCATTTCGTAATATTCACTTGTATATTTTGTATCTGTACCATCATCAAAATTAATTAATTTAAAAATAACTAAATCAAGATTCTTTTCATCAGAAAGATTATAAAGTTCTTCTAATGCATTTAGTTCCAAATAATCATCTGAATCCATGAAATAAACATATTCTCCAGATGAAAGTTGCATGCCCTTATTTCGAGTTGCAGAAAGTCCACTATTTTCTTGACTAAACACGGCTATCCTATCATCTAAGGATTCATATTTTTCCAATATCTTTAAAGAACCATCTGTTGATCCATCATTTATACAAATAATTTCAATATCCTTTAATGTCTGATTAAGCACACTATTCAAACATTCTTTCAAATATTGTTCTACATTATAAACAGGAATAATTACTGATACTTTAACCATTAAATCCCTCTAAATATTAAATTATTTTATTTAAATAACTTAACTTTCATTATAATACCTTTAATTAAGTATTATGTTTGATAATTAATTCAATAAATATTAAATAATATTTCTTCAATTTCTATTTCATTGAAAATAATTGGATTGTTATCCATTCTTCCACCAGTTGTAGCTAATTTAACAATTTTTGGAATTTCTGATTTCTCCACACCAAATTTTGATAATTTCAATTTACCAGATGAAACTTCTATAAACCAATTTTCAATTCCATCAATATTTGATACATTCCAGGCATCAAGGAACAATTCTTTTTCATTCAAATATTCCCAATTTCTTTTAAGGACTTCCATTAAAGTTAATGCAGCAGCATAACCATGATTAATTCCAAATAGCATTGTTAAAGGATAAGATATTGAATGACATGCAGTGGTACGTGTATTTGAAAAGGCCAAACCTGCAAAAAATGACCCCATAATCATTTGTTTTCTATATTCTAAGTTATCCAAATCTTTTAATGCTAACGGCAGATATTTTCTAATGATTCGGATTGAGTCTCTTGCAAGAACTCTAGTGTATGGATTTGAAGGTACTGACCAATATGACTCCATTGCATGGGCTAATGCATCAAGACCTGTTGTTAATGTCATGTCTTCATCCAGTGTCAATGTTAATTCCGGCACTAACCAGGATTCATTAGGATATAAGTAATCTGCATCTATTGAATATTTTTTAGAATTATCAAAATCCCATATTGTTGCCCATTTAGTACATTCTGATCCTGTTCCAGCAGTTGTTGGAATAGCAATGTATGGAATTGGATTAGCATTATTCAGATAATTTTTATTTTTTAATAAAGATAAAACATCATATCTTTTAAGATTATATAATGCGGAAACAGCTTTAGCTAAATCAATTGTGCTGCCTCCACCAATTGCAATGATTATATCCGGTTTGATTATGTTTGATAGCGTTTCTTCAACTAAATGAACATCAGGATTTGAAATACTTTCATCAATGACTTGAAAATTGGTCACTTCTAAATCAAATGTTTTGATTAAACGTTTAGATCCAATAAATAATACATTTTTAGTAAATGTTGACAATCTTTCTTTTAATTCCTCAAGAGTATACTCATAGAATTTTATCGGTACATTATAGGTCCAATCCATAATCATCCCCCTTGTAATTTTTTCATGAAATCATTTTTATTTTCTATAGGTGGTGTTGTTGGCCTTCCTAAGTCTTTTCTTGATGAGATATCAACATTAATATTTAAAAATACTGGCCCATTAGATGAAAGGAATTTAGGTAAAATCTCTTTTAATTCCTCACTATTTGAAGCATTGAATACATTTTCATATTTGCATGATAATATTAAATTGTTGATATCTATGTTGCTCATCACAGTAGGTAATCCCCCAACACTTTCATGAGCTGAATTGTTAAACAGGATATGGTAAAAATTCTCAGGTTTTTTAGAACCTATTAAGGCAAGCGAACCCATATGCATAAGCAATGATCCATCTCCATCAAAGCAAAATATTTTTTTATCCGAACTTAATGCAACACCTAGTGCAATACTTGATGAGTGGCCCATAGATCCTACAGTTAAAAAATCATTTCCATGACCTTGTTTATTATCTTCACGATATTCAAATAATTCCCTTGAAATTTTACCCGTAGTTGAAACAATAATATCCTCCTCGTTTAAAAAACTTGAGACCATTTGGATAGCTTCTTCTCTTGTTAAGGTATTGTCATTTGATTTTTTAATTTTATAGTTTTCAAAAGTATTTTTTGATACAACAATGGCAACACTTTCACCAATATTTAATTGAGGTAAAAATTCATTGTTAAATTCGTCTCTTAAATCATCCAAAGATGAATCCTTATTAATAACAGTATATTTGATATCTAACAATTCAAGTAAATCCAAGGTAACTTCACCTTGTTTTTTATGTTGCGGTTCATCATGAACCCCTGGCTGGCCTCTCCATCCAATCACATAAATTATTGGTATGGAGTATACCTTTGAATGTGTCAAGGATGTCACGGGATTAACAATATTACCCAAACCAGAATTTTGAAGATAAACTAAAGGAAACCTTCCAGTTGATAAATAGTAACCTGCAGCTATTCCAACGGCATTTCCTTCATTGGCAGCAATTATATTGCTACAATTTTCTTCAACATAATCACAAAAGGAGCTTAACTGCGAATCTGGAACACCGCAAAAGAAATCAATATCAATTTCATTCAAATATTCAATTAAATTTTCAACATCAATCATCATCATCACTCATCTGGAATTAATGTTAAAATTTCTTTAATAGATAGGCATTGATCTTCAACTTCTTTGCAACGTTCATTTTCAAGAATTAATTTTGCAGTGTTCATCATTGCAGGATAAGCACTTCTTATTAAATGATTTGCATAAATTACAATATTCACGCCTCTTTTAGCAAATTCTTCTTCATATACTTGATTAAATGAAGTTGGAACAACAACTAAAGGAACATCTGGGGCAAATTCATTGAATTTATCGCAAAATTCAAAAATCTCATCAGGTTCAGATTCTCTTGAATGGATCATTATACCATCAGCACCTGCATTAATATAAGCTTTAGCTCTTTTTATAGCATCATCCATACCTTTTTTCAATATTAAACTTTCAATTCTTGCAATAATCATAAATTCATCTGTGAGAAGAGCCTTTTTACCGGCACTAATTTTTTCACAAAAATTCTCAATGCTATCTTGGGTTTGCTCCACATCTGTTCCGAATAAGCTATTCTTTTTTAAACCCATTTTATCTTCAATAATTATTGCAGAAACACCCATTCTTTCTATGGTTTTTATATTAAACACAAAATGTTCCAAAAGACCACCAGTATCCCCATCTAAAATGATAGGTTTGGAAGTCACTTCCATAATTTCATTAATAGTTGAAATTCTTGAAGTCATATCTACAAGTTCAATGTCTGGTTTTCCCTTAGCAGTTGAGTCTGTTAAACTTGAAATCCAAATTGCATCAAAAGTATTGATTTGCTCATCTTTAGTAACTTTGGCATTATCTACAACTAAAGCAGATAATCCATTATGTGCTTCCATTGTGCGTACTATAGGTTTGAGAGAAATCAATTGTTTTAATTTGCCTCTGCGAGCATCAGGAATAGAAGATGCATTTTTAATGATATTATTTATTTGATCAATACTCACATCTTCTGTAAAGGGTATCTCAATTAGTTGACCTCCCCATTCTTCAAGAGTATTGATTACATTCTGTCTGATTCGACTTTGAATACCTTCTTTCCAGTCATCACCATGGAAAACATAATCCGGTTTGAATTTTTTTAAGTTTTCAGTATAATCTAAGGTTGTTTGAGGAACAACCTTTTTTACACCATTAATGTTTTCAATAATAAAAGAACGTTCTTCAAAATTTAATATGGGTAATCTTTTAAATGTAGCAACAGCTTCATCTGTTAAAATTCCTACAATAAGCTCACCATATTCAGAAGCTTTTTTAATTAAATTAATGTGGCCATGATGTAATATATCCGCACTAATTGCAATATATACGGTTTTCATTTTAATATCTCCTTAACTTTTTTAAGATCATTTTTATTATCCACTTCCATGCATAATAATCCTTCTAAATCTAAAGCATAAATATTGATATCATTTGTTAATTCATTTAAAGCGTTTTCAGCATAAACATTAGTTTTCCCATTTTCACAAAAATCTCTAATTTTATTTTTCCAAGTTTTCCAATCATTATTTTTTAGTTTGTAGAAGGGCTGGCATGCTACTGCATCATTTTCAAAATAATCAACACCTATATATTTTACAGTATCATCTTCAATTTTGGCTTTAAAATCATCTTTCGGAATATTAATAGTGGAATCAATAACAACGCAAGATTTATTTGAATTTATAACCTTTTCAGCAGTTTTTTGATTAAAAACTAAATCTCCATGAAGTAAAATTATATCATCATCCATATCTGGAATTAAATCAATAGATTTAATATAATTAGTTTTGTTATAAAATGGATTGTGGACGTAAGTAAAATTGAAATCTGGGAAATTAACATCGATATAATTTCTTAAAACATCATCTAGATATCCGGTAGTAATAATAAATTCATCAATTTCGAAATTAGAAATAATTGAAATGGCCCTAGATAATATTGTTTCATTATTATGTAGTTTAACTAATGATTTTGGGTTGTTTTCTGTTAGTTCTTCCAATCTAGTTCCCATCCCTGAATTTAAGATAATACATTTCATTAATACACCTATTTTAACATATTAAAAATTATGATAATATATTATATTTTGATAATAATTCTTTATATACTTTTAAATAAATTATGATTAAACATAGAATTAGCAGTATTTTTTCTTTTTATTATATTTAAAAATTTAAGATTCATATGACATTTCAACCCAATTCACACTCACTGGACAGAGCACAATACCAGTAATTGACATTGAAGCGAGATTTATGAAAAGCAAGAAAGGAAATCGAATGGTTGCCTATAATATCCAATCTGTAGTCGATTATGATACAAAATTAATCTGCGCAATAAACGTCACACATCGGCCAACAGACCATTACGAACTTCTGAAAATCGCAGAAAAAGCAATAAACAACATAGGAAAAGTTCCACAGACAATGAGCGTGGATACAATTTATTTGAATGAAATAAGCCTCTCATTCTTTGCCAATAACAATATAAACGGCTTAATTCCAATTAGAAAGCAATCCAATGAAAGAATTGGCCGTTTAAGTGACAATCTGTACCACAAGGATCTCTTCGCCTACCTTTTTGAACAGGACGCATTCTTGTGTCTGAAGGCCAGATTCTAACTTTTTTCAACGATTATGTGAAAAAAATCCTGATTCTGACAAACAGGACAAGATAAAAAGGCTTTACACCAATTACGGTGTCTGCAAGGCCTGTAAAGCCCGAAACAAGTGCCTTTCGGCCTCCTACTATCACCGAACAATCACCGAATATGGGTCTGAATGAAGAAAGGAATGCAGTTAAAAATTGAAAAGGATGAAAATAAAGATGAATATGGTAAAATGTCAATCTTTGAAGGCTAATTTGGAGTTTTTAAGGAATAATTCCAAATAAATAACCATTAAAGTTACAAAAAATTTTCTAAATTTTAAAATGAATTTACTGAAAATATAATTTATTTCACAATAATCAACAAATAGGGAAATAAATTATGATTATTATATATATGAATATTATTAACTTTTAATGATATCTATATTTATATATCGTAATATGTAAAATAATAATTAAATTAATAAAACTATGAGGATAAAATGATTTCAATATTGATGTTAACATATAATGCTCCATTTTATGTTTTTATATCTATTATGGGAGTTCATAAAGCAAAGAAAAAATGGATGAATTAGAATTAATTGTTCTTGATAATAATTCCAAATTTCAAACAAAAATTCTTTTAAAAATTTTAAAAAAATTGAAACTAATAGATACATTAGTTTTAAATTCAAAAAATGATTTATTTGCAAAAGGAAATAATTTAGCAAGCAAATATGCAAGTGAAAAAACTACACATTATTTGCTTCTAAACTCAGACATTAAAATAAATGACCCTAATTGTTTTAATAGATTAATGGAAATTCATCCTACTGGTGGCGGAATTTCTTCATTTGGAGCGGTTCTATACGAACCTATAAGAGCAGATGGCTATTGTATGCTAATTGATAAAGATTTATATGATAAATATCAATTGGATGAAAATTTTGAATGGTGGTGGTCTGTAACTAAAATACAAAGTCAAATTTTAACAGAAGGACTTAAAATTAGGGCAGTTCAAAATCATGAAAAATACATTCATCATTATGGCGGTAAATCAGGGAAAGGATGGAAAGACGCTAAAGGCATGGATATAAGAATGGATGAAGTAATAAATTGGTTTAAAGATAAAAAAGAAAATGTGGAAATAATTAAAATAATTTAATTCCCTAATTTATTAAAATAAAAAATTAAAATAAGGTTTAACAAAAAATAAACATTATTTAAAGTCCAAATTTACACTATTCAATCGTTTTATAGCTTTTTCATATGCTAAATTAATATCTTCAACATTACGAACATCCGCAACATTAGTATGATGATGATTAATCACAGAAGGAATCTTCATATGATTAGAATATGTTGTTGAGAGATAATAATCAGGATCATTTGGAACCTTATATCCTTTCCCATTAAATTCAAGAGTTTTAAAAGGTAAAAAACGACTTTTTTTCCATAAATAGAACTTATGATTATAACCTGCAGAATATCTAGGAGTTTCAAGACCTGGAATTATAAACTCTCCATCATCCCAATTTAAATCCATATTATCGTAGTAATCATTAATTACCTCATCTCTACTATGGCCAGTGCATAATTTTTTATAAAATTTATCTCTTTCTTTGGCATGATTTTTTGGAGACATTTTATAATTGTTTGTAAAATCAAATGGAAATACATCAATTCCGGATAAAACATTCTCCCCATACATATAATCCAATTTGATAAATGGGTTGATAAAGTATTTTCTAACTTCCTGATCTTTATGAATAATAATCACATCATCTAAACCTTGATAAACTACTTCTTCATCAATTATATCTGAAAATTTATTATACTCTTTTCTCATCATTGCTATATCCATATCATCATCCCATGGAATAAAACCCCCATGACGTACAGCACCTAATAAATTTCCCGCTTCCAACCAATAACCTAATTCATATTTATTACATACATTCACAGTAAAATCCAATAACTCCTGACATAATACCTGCATATTTTTTAAAATCCCTTTAGGTTTTAATTCATAATCTAAAAATAAAGTATTGAAAAGAAATGTATTTGAATCTATTACCTTTTCATAATATTCATTCTTCTTTTCTAACATTGAAATTTTCTTATTTAAGGATTTTATTTCTTTATTGAATTTTTTATTTAAAATTTCATTTTCATTTTTATAATGATTGTAAGAACCACTACTTTCCAAGAATTTTTGTTTAATTTTACCGATTACTGACATTAATTCCACACTCTAAAAATTAAAAATTTAAATATTTTAACAAAAGATTTCACATTATCTATTAATTTTTCTAAAAATTGTAGTTATTTTCCAACTAGTCGAATTCAATAATTTTTCTTTTTTATTTTTTTGAAAATCTAACTCTTTATTTAATTTTTTATTTCTCTTTTTTAATTTTT